>CAYGDS010000071.1:0-4430 GCA_964348595.1 uncultured Gammaproteobacteria bacterium
CTTCTGTCTTGACCCAGCGCAAGACGCCGCCGCGTGCAACCGCGTACACTTTCGGATCGGTCGTGAACTTCACCATGCGCGAACCCGGGCGATAGGTAATATTCGGTCCGAGCATGAATTGCCCAAGTCGCTCAGCGGTCACAGCCTTCACATCGTTAAAGTTCAGATACCACGTAAGAAACGCGCGGCCGTGCGGATACGCGTGGCGCTTGCCATCCCCGCCGATGTAGTACACCGCCTTGCACGGATGATCCGCGGCGGCGCTCGACGGACAGATGAGCTTAACGAGGTGCCGGTGTTCGACCGTGCCCGTGTACGTCGTGTCGCCACTCGGTGGAGGTGTCGTCGTGCTTGTCGACGGCGCGCGACTCGGGTAGGTGTCCATGTATTCGCGGTATGAATCCCACGTAGTACCAGTTCGCGACGCGGCATTCTCGATGAACTGCTGACCGACCCAACCGCGCGCGCCGTTTGTACTTTCAACGCGGTACCATCCGTCGGTGAAACCGATAACCTGAACGTTTGCTCCCGCACTGAGTGTTGTCAGAATTGTCGAGCCCTCGATACAGGCTTCATTGCGCATGAACACACCCGAGATCACGCGGCCGCTGCCGGCATACACGTGCACGGGATCGACGTAGCAGCCACCGGCTTTGGCGAGGAAGGGGAGTGCGCTTGCGCAGAGGGTCGCAAGGGCGATCGAGATAGAGAGGCGTTTCATATGGGTTGATCGTACCATTGCCATGGTACACGTGCACGCACCATTGATTCTTTACTACTGGACGGACTTTGTACCAAGAAGATCATTCAGTAACTCCATGAGATGTACGAGTCTGCCCTCCTGCTCACCGCGAGGCCTCTCTGCGCCGACGATGTCGGCGAGGATGGTTCCAAGGACACGTTCAATCAAGCTCGCACGCCACACATCGTCGAACCGGTCGATGTTGAGCTCATTCTTTCGCTTTTCGAACGCGAGTTTCCACTCGTCAATGCCCGATTTCCAGTCGAGATACGATTGTTGCCAATCCGTCATCATCAGGCGATCTGACCACACGATGAAACCGAGTTCGTATCCTTCCGGATACAACTTCGAATGGGCAAAGTCCGTCAGGATGAAGGATCGATCGCCGACCTTGAAGATTTCATGCGGCTTAAAATGCCCATGGCACCAGACCATTTTTCGTCGGGAGAATTCCTTGTCAATCTCTTGGAGCGCCCTTTCGTACAACGGGATGAACGCACTCGCGTCCAAAAGACCCTGCTCTCCTTTTGCGAGGCGCTCCACTTCCTTTTCGTTCGCGAGCTTGAGCCATTGTGCGATGCGGTGACGATGGTATTCATGTGGGGTGAGCGTCTCTGCAAGCATGAGATTCCGCGTCGGTGTCGCTGGAAAGTTTCTACGATACTCGAGATAGACTCCGACGAACTCGTCCATCTGCTCACGCGAGAGAGGGGATGCGTAAAAGGCCCCTTTCTCCGGGAGTCGTTCCATGATGAGCCAGCCGCGCTTTGGCGACTCGATTCCATATCGATACAGCGCCGGCGCGGTCAGGATAGTGCTCGTGTTGTGATCGTGGAACGCTTTGAGCGCGAGCGGTTCATCACTGAGACGAGGATCGTCGTAGAGTTTCAATACAGCCGGTTTTCCTTCAAGCGTGCCTGCATAAATGGCATTACGAATAAACTCCGGATGGTAGTAGATGCCCTGATAGATCCGATCGCCCAACTGGAACCCCGTTTCATGGGCGACATGCTGTGCCCACGATGCAAATGCGGCAGACGTGTTGTTGTTGGGGATGGGCATGAAGCGATACTAAACCAAAATCCGACCCCGTGCGAACCCGTCTGGCGACGGGGCAGGGGGTCGGATGAGAGAGTCTCAGTCGGAGGGCGACTCCGCTTTCCTGGCTTTATACAAGCCGCGGTAAAACGCAGGGCCAGGTCCAACATATTGGAGGTCGTCATGATAGTCGGAGTTGCCGACGTGCAGGTGGGTAGCTCCGGAGGGGAGCGGCCGTACGCGGAGACCGAATCGACGACACCAGTGACGATAGGCCTTCTGCACGGCGCGAAAAACACGTTCATCATCCTTCAGCTCGCGAAAGAGTTGTTTCGTTGCTTTGGCGCGGCAGCGCTCCCACTCCCCGTCGTACGTATTCGACGGCAAACGCACGATCTGTGCGTTAAACCAGAAGAGTGCGACCGATTCCCACGCGGGCTTCCCGGTTCCGGCCAGCCGGTCAGGCGTGAAGACGTGGCGACGGGGAATGCCTGGAAACCAGCGCTGTGAACAAGCCTCCACCGAACTCTGTGTGCCGTTTGACCAGATGAATACATGGAGTCCGCGCTTGAGCGCGAGATCCACGAGGTCGATTTCGCGTGCATCAGCCTCCCAGTCATCAGGCTGGCTTCCGGAAATACCGAGTCGGATCTCGCGAGACATGGTCGCGACGATATCAGGCGTCGCGCGTCCCAGTGTCCGTTGGAATGGTTCCGCATACACGCGGGATTCGAGTCGGTGGTTCCAAGGGTCGTTTTGAGCGGGCGGAGCGCCCGGCTCGTATCGCTCGAGGAGTGCCTCGAGGATGGTGGCATTCGTCATGTGCCATCGATGGATCGAATCCCAGCTGTGTTCCAGGACCTCGTCAAGGAACAGATGAAAATGGTCGGAGGCTTCGCAAATGAGCTGAAGCGCAAGGGGATAGCCCTGTTCTGCTTCGAACGCCTTTACGACGTTGGCGAATCCGTGGTGCTCGAGCGCCCGACAGAATGCTCGGTAAATGTGCTCGTTGCGACTGCTGCGAGGCGAGACCAGGGTCAGGTGGAGATCAAAACTGATACTCCGCAGATCGGGATCGAGAATGAGCCTGCGCAGCATCCCCGCATCGATGGTTGCTTGCTCCCATATGGAAGCTTCGCCGTAACGCGTTCGGAATTCGGACCACTCCTTCATGGAGTCCTCTCGCTTCAAGGTGCTGATTATATTGAGCCAAGAAACTAGTCGTTCGTCAATATCCAAATACCAAAACCAACTGCGTGCGAGTCCAATGTCCTGCAGATTTCACAGTACCCGTCGCGCCTTCAGGTGAATGCGAGCGAGGCGCAATTCCTCATATCCAAACTGATTGCCAAGTCGTGTGCGCACGGGGCCGAGCCTCGTGTCCCCCAATGCGGCAAACGCATCTCGTATCGTGGAGAGACGACCTTGGTCCGGACACGGAAGAGCAGCAACTTCAACGAGCAGACCGGCTTGCATCGCAGTCTCGACATGCTGCAGCAACGTGGATGGTTCAAGGTCTCGCAAATCCGCTGCTTCTTGCAACGAGTGCCCCGTGTTCAGGAGCTCGATCGTTTCATGAACGCTATCGGACGGGGCACGCAGAACCTGACGTTTCTCCTCTGCCCGCATTCCATCCTCCACGATCGCGCGTGTCTCATCGATACTAGGCAGGCATCGATCGCATGCGTCGCAGGAACCCGCAGGCCACGCTTCGCCGAAATAGGGCATCAGGAACGAGCGACGACAATTGTTCCCTTCGCAGTACTGCGCCATATTCTGCCATTGCGTCCGAGCACGCTCGCGCGCTCTCGCGTCTGTCATCTGGCGAATAAAGTACTCGTGCTTGAAGACGTCTCCTCGCGAGTAGAACAGCAGGCAATCGCTGGGGAAGCCGTCACGTCCGGCACGGCCCGTCTCCTGGTAATAGCCTTCGACCGATCGCGGTGCGTCCATGTGCACAACGAGACGCACGTCCGGTTTATCGACACCCATACCAAATGCGATCGTCGCAACGATGACGTGTGTCGAACCGTTCATGAAATCCTCTTGGATCTGTGAGCGCGTCGTTGCGGGCAGTCCCGCGTGATAGGCGGCGGCGTTGATGCGGTTGGCCCGGAGATCGGCTGTGATTTTTTCGACGCGCTTGCGGGAGAATGCGTAGACAATCACAGATTGTCCATGTCGGAAACGCACCTCTCGTACGAGACGTGGAAGGCTGCGGTTTTTTTCGAGAATACGATACGTAAGATTTGGGCGATTGAAGCTCGATTGAAACACGCGTCCATCCTTTAGGTGGAGTTCGTGGACGATGTCTTTGCGTACCTGCGGACTCGCTGTTGCCGTGAGCGCCATCATCGGTGTACGCGGGAGGAGGCTGCGCAGTGCTCCGATCTGGCGATACTCGGGGCGAAAATCGTGCCCCCATTCTGATATACAGTGCGCTTCATCAACGGCGATGAGACTGACCTGGAGCGATCGTAAAAAATCTTGGAAGCCGGGCATCCCGAGGCGTTCGGGGGCGAGATACAAAAGCTTGAGCTGGCCTGAACGCGCCTCGTCTTTTACTCGATCTATCTCGGGCAGCGTGAGGGTGCTGTTGAGAAAAGCTGCGGAGATTCCTTTCGCCTTCAGTACGTCCACCTGGTCTTTC
>CAYGDS010000071.1:4440-5821 GCA_964348595.1 uncultured Gammaproteobacteria bacterium
TTCATGAGCGCGACCAAGGGGGAGATCACGAGGGTGAGGCCAGGGAGCATGAGAGCAGGCAGCTGGTAGCAAAGAGACTTGCCTCCCCCCGTAGGCATGAGGACGAGGGCGTCCTTGCCCGATGTCATGTGGGAAACGATGTCCTCCTGGTATGGTCGAAACGCGTCGTGTCCGAAATGTTTGTTGAGAAGCGAAAGCATATATCTACTCCGTTCACTATTTTTTCTAAGCTGTCAAGGGATCACGTTGTGTACAAGTCCGACATTAAACCAAAAACCGACCCCGTGCGAGTCCGTCGTCCCGTCGTACGACGGGACTGGTGTGACGGGGCAGGGGGTCGGGCCAGAGTAGCAAGAACCTAGAGGATGAGCTCCTCCAGGCTGTTGATCGTCAGTGCTGCTTCGGGCGGAGGCGTGATGCCAAAGCGCGCATCACGGACGAAGAGGACACGTATCCCGGCGGCATGAGCGCTTCGTACGCCGCTCGGACTATCCTCGAGCGCGATGCAGTCGCTCGGAGCCGCGTCCATAAGCCTGGCTGCGAGCAGATAGGGATCTGGGTGCGGCTTGTGCAGCGTCACGTCATCGCCCGTCACGACGGCCTCGAAGTGCTCGAGCCATCCGAGCGTCTGGAGATCCATCAGCGCGTTCTCTCGAGTCGCGCTCGTTGCCATGGCGATACGGATGCCACGCTCGCGGCAGGAGCTGAGCAAGTTCGACGCTCCGGGCATGGCAGGCGACCCGCTCTCGCGTCGCACGTCCTTCACGTGGACGTGCATCGAAGTAAGCAGCGACGGGAGTGCCTCATCACCCTGAGGCAAAGCCGGATGTCGATCTTGCAGTATCCGGAGGCAGCCTGCGTGAGTCTTGCTCATCATGCGAGCATGCGTCTCGAGATCATGGCGGCATCCAAACGCGCTGATCACGCGGTTGTACACCTCGAAGTAGAGCGTCTCGGTATCGACGAGTGTGCCATCCTTGTCGAAGATGAAGACGGCATTGTGTAAAGAGCCAAGGAGAGAAGACAGTCGATGCATTCGAACCTCCAGGTCGACCTTATGTGTGTGTCACGAAAAAAGCAAAACCCGACCCTTTGCGAGGCACGGTGATCGCGATCGCCGTGCCAGGGTCGGATGTTGGTGGGATCACGTTATCGAGGGTGTTTGTACTTCGATTATGAAGTACCAGTTTCAAATACAACGATATTCGGATGCAGGCTCTCTGTGCCCATAGGAATTCCTGCTCGCTCTCCTTCTTCACGAATAGTCAAATCCAAGAGCGAGCTGTTTCTCACAAAGAAAATTTCCGCATCAAATCTTCCCTCTACGAAATTTCTTATCCGATACGCGAGATTCAAATCGCCTCTTGAAAAAGGTTTGCCA
>CAYGDS010000072.1:0-5777 GCA_964348595.1 uncultured Gammaproteobacteria bacterium
TGTTCAAGGTGTCGAGATTCCCCGTGGGCTCGTCGGCGAGCAGGATTTTTGGACGATGGACCAGCGCCCGCGCGATCACGACGCGCTGTTGCTCACCTCCGGAAATTTGGTGAGGAAAACGATGCGACTTCGTTTCGAGCCCGACAATCTTCAACACGTGCGGGACAACTTCGTTCATGCGTGCGGTTTTGACACCAGAGACTTCGAGTGCGAACGAAACATTTTCGTACACCGTTTTTTTTGGCAACAGCTTGTAATCTTGAAAAATGACGCCGATCTGTCGACGCAGTTCCGGAATGTCTCGCGACGGGATCGACGTGATATCCCATCCGCCTATTTCAATCCGACCGCCCGTGGGCTGTTCTTCGGCGATAAGAAGCTTCGCCAAGGTGGTCTTTCCGGCTCCGCTTTGTCCCACGATGGACACGAACTCTCCCGCTCCGATTTTCAAATTGACCCCGTCGAGGCCAACCACGTCCGGATGGTAGGTTTTCACGACGTTTTCCAAGTCGATCATGGGCTCATGATACAGCGCAAAGCGTAAAGCGCAAAGTCTGACGGCACATCACGGTCGCACGCTCTGAGCGACGATGGTATGCAGGTTTGGATCGAACAAGCTGGGGATGATCATCTCAGCCGTGGGTACAGGGACGGCTGACGCGATGGCTTCAGCGGCGCGCAGTTTGATCTCGTCCGTAACGCGCTTCACGTTCTGATCGAACATGCCGCGAAAGAGTCCCGGGTAACACAATGCGTTGTTCACCTGATTGGGAAAGTCGCTACGTCCCGTTGCAAGCACGGCAACGCCGGCCTCGCGAGCGGCGTCCGGAAGAATTTCTGGCACCGGGTTCGCAAGCGCAAAGACGATCGGCGATGCGTTCATGCTTTTGATCATCTCGGACGTGAATGCGCCCGCCGCGGATACACCGATAAGGACGTCTGCACCCGTGGTAATGGTTGCGAGCGTACCTGAGCGCTTCTCACGGTTCGTGAGAGTCGCGATTTCCATCTTTTCTTCGTTCAACCCGTCGCGCCCTTCGTAGATCGCCCCCTGCCGATCGCACATCACGATGTCCTTCGCACCGGCAGCGACGAGGAGCCGTGCAATCGCAATGCCTGCAGCACCCGCGCCATTCATCACGATGCGACTGTCCATGAGATTCTTGCCGACGACTTTGAGGGCGTTGGTGAGACCCGCGAGGACCACGATCGCGGTCCCGTGTTGATCATCATGCATGACGGGGATCTGGAGTCGGGATTGGAGCTCGCGTTCGATCAAGAAACATCGCGGTGCAGAAATGTCCTCGAGCTGGATCGCGCCGAATGATGGGGCGATGGACACGATCGTCTCAACGATCGTTTTCGGATCTTTGGTCGCGAGCACAATCGGCACAGCATCGATGCCCGTGAATTGTTTGAAGATGACCGCCTTGCCCTCGAGCACGGGCAAGACCGCCTCCGGACCAATGTCACCGAGACCGAGAACTGCGGTGCCGTCAGAGACGATGGCGACCGTATTCCCGCGCCAGGTGTACAGATTGGTTTCGTCGACATGAGCTGATATGTGACTCGAAACGGCTCCCACGCCGGGCGTGTAGACCAAGGAGAGGTCCTCGCGATTTTTGACCTCAACCTTGGGTTGAATGCGAAGTTTGCCACGCATCTTACGGTGAAACTCGAGTGCGCGTGTGGCGATATCGTTCATAGGCTGCGAGCGTAGCAGGTTTGAATCCTTGACAAAAGGGCAAAAATGATGTGGAATAACACGTTGTCTTGAAGGAGGACGACATGCGCTACAAAGGCTTGCCCGTGTATCAATCGTCCGTGCTCCTACGCCCGGACAACCGCGAGCTCAGCCCGACCATCCTTTTGCAAGCATTCCCCCTGCCGTTTGATCCCGAGAACCCGGATACGGGGTACGTTGCACCGAAGGGGATGCGTCTCATGGCGACGCTTGCGGTTTACCAGTTGCATCCGGTCCCGTCGTCAAGGCCGGGAGCGGACGACAGCTTCTACCAACGTTTCGTCGTTGCGTATGATGTGACGGAGCCCGCGGCGTTCCAACGCGTTCTCTCTTTCTGGCGTACCGGCGGCTGGGACGAGTTCGAACTCTATCTCGTCAACGACGCGGTATTCTATGCGCTCCCTCCCGACGAGGAGCCCACCAAACCCTGATCCCATCGCCTCCGATGGGATCTTTTCTTTCTTTCGTTGTCCTTCATCCAGATTTCGATGTACTTCAACCAGATTCTGACATCTCGGGCCTGGGTGCGTTGTTCTGGGATCTGGGTTCAGGGATCAAGGATCATCATGACGTAGACTTTTCTACGCAGGATGCTACTGTAAAGATACCTATGAATGCTGAACTTCAACTGTTCGTAAAAGAGGGTCTGGCAAAGGGCCTTTCCCGCCAAAGCCTGCACGAGGCGCTTCAGACTGCGAGTTGGCCGAAAGACGATATCGACGCCGCGCTCAGCTATTACGCCGATGTCGATTTCCCGATTCCTGTTCCGAAGCGTAAACCCTATCTCTCCGCACGCGAGGCCTTCATGTACCTCGTCTTATTCCTAACGCTCTACATCAGTTCGATCAGTTTCGGCACGCTCATCTTCCAATTCATCAATCGTTGGCTACCAGATCCGGCCCTCGGATTGTATTATTACGATGGATCAGCGGACATTATCCGTTCTGCCACGGCCGCACTTATCATCACGTTCCCGATCTTTCTGTTCGTCTCGCAGCTTCTGAGCAAGGCGATGGGGAAAGATCCCGAGAAGCGCGCATCCAAAGTTCGCAAGTGGCTCACCTACATCACGCTCTTCATTGCCGCCGGGGTGATCATTGGCGATTTGATCAGCTTGGTAACAAATGTCTTAGCGGGTGAGCTGACGCCGCGCTTCGTGCTCAAGTCCGTCACCGTGTTCGTGATCGCGGGGTCCATCTTCGGCTATTATTTGTGGGATTTGCGCCAAGAAGAGAAAGAATCCTAACCATACACCTATGACCAGGACTCTTGGACTCAAAATCTTTGTCGGCGTCGTGAGCGTCGTCGTGGTTGCGACAGCGATCACGGGATTGATTGTGGCCGGATCTCCTTTGCAAGAACGCTTGCGTAGGCTTGACGCTCAGCGCACATCCGACTTGCAATCAATTACGTACGCCATGGATCAATATTGGATCGTGCAGCGCCAACTTCCGAAAGACCTGCCGGAACTTCTCCGGAGCCGTGATGTATACGTTCAAAATACAAGTGATCCGGAAACGGGCGGCCCGTACGATTATCGCATCGTGGATGGAGATACGTATGAATTGTGTGCCACGTTTCAAACGGACGTCCGAACGAAAGATAAGTTCGGACGCACCACCGAGCCCTATCCCTATGGTCGCCAGAATGAATTCTGGGATCACGAGATCGGACGCACCTGTTACGAAATTGATATTCACAAAGTCGATCGCGTTGAGTAATCGTCATCGCTATGGAACTTGAATTCTTCTCAATCTCCGTGCCGCGCCGAGAGGCGCTCGAGATGTATCGTGCGCTCATGTCGCGTCACATCCTTACGTGCCTCCTGCGACGCGAGCGTGGGCTCGAGGAAGTCGACGTACCGCCGCTCGTCGGTGTCCTGGAGCGAACTCTGGGTCTAGGTGAGGAAGAAGCCCATCGCATGTTTCACGAGCTCGAGGACGACCTATGGGAGTACGGTTGGTACAGCTTCACCGATGAATGGGCCTGGCATCGTGCGCGCATGGATGTACTGAAGGACCTCGGGAGCAAGTCTCGAACTCTGAAGGACGAGGAACTCGAACGCATGGTGGAGGATCAATACAAAAAGAGTTTCGAAACGTATGTCGCCGAAGTCGACATGCACGAAATCTCGGAGAAACCGAAAGGGAAGAAGACAAAGAAACGCTAGCCGAGCGATACAAACAGGAGACGCGCACGGCGCGTCTTTTGATGTATGATAGAATGTTGACTATGGCGACGCACCATCGCAAGGCGTGGATCGTTTCCGTGAACATGGGATACGGCCACGAACGAGCCGCCTACGGCTTGGAGGATTTGGCGTACGGCAATATCGTCACGGCAAATGCGTATCCGGGTATCCCAGCGGCGGACAAAAAACTCTGGAACGATACGCGACGCATCTACGAAGTGGTATCGCGCATGCAGCCGCTTCCGGTGATCGGCCCGGCTGTGTTCGGCGTCATGGACCGCATGCAACAGATCCCGGCGTTTTATCCGCGACGCGACTTGAGTAAACCCACGCTCCAACTCGGTCAAGTGTATCGATACATCCACAAACATCACTTCGGCCAGCACCTGGTCGAAAAACTTTCGAAACGACCCCTCCCGCTCATCTCTACCTTTTCCATCCCCGCATTCGCTGCGGAAGAACACGGATACCCAGAGGAAATATATATCGTGATCTGCGATGCGGACATGAGTCGTGCGTGGGTCCCGCTTGACCCAAAAAAGAGTCGAATCCGGTATTTCGCATCCAATGGACGTGTCGTCGAGCGACTCAGGCTCTACGGTGTTCCGCAGGAGCGGATTTATCTCACGGGCTTTCCCCTGCCGAAGACGAGTATCGGAGGACCTGAGGCGACCATCGCCAAGCATGATCTCGCCGCACGCATTTGCAACTTGGATCCACATCACATCTTTATCGAAAAATATCAAAAAACGTTACACGACACACTGGGCGCAAGCTACTGCGACTTCAAGAAACACCATCCGTTGACACTCACCTTTTGCGTTGGTGGAGCGGGCGCGCAGCGTGAGCTCGGTATCGTGATCGCAAAAAGTTTGCGCCAGGCTATTCTTCAAAAACGTATACGTCTGAACCTCGAAGCCGGTACACGAGAAGTGGTGGGCGACTACTTCATGTCGGAACTCAAACGTATGCGGTTTGGCAAAGCCCTGGGCGAGTGGGTACGTGTGCACAGCTATAAAGACCGCCCAAGCTACTTCCGTGGGTTCGAAAAAACGCTCCGCACTACGGATATCCTATGGACCAAGCCGAGCGAACTATCGTTCTATTGTGGTCTTGGGATTCCGATCATCATGGCGCCCCCGATTGGCTCACAGGAAGATTTCAACCGTAAATGGCTTTTTACGGTCAATGCCGGGACGGATCAACTAGATCCGATGTATACTGGAGAGTGGCTTTTTGACTGGATTGAGTCCGGCGGTCTCGCTCGGTTCGCGTGGAATGGATATATCGAGGCGCCCACGCACGGCACCTACCGCATCGAAAGCATCATGACCGGTGAGCCCGCACCGCTCGCCGAGCTCCCGCTCATCGTATAATCGTATGCCACCGAATCCCGCCCCTGTGTCTTCATCGAAGCTCACGCTCGATCAGATTTTTATTGCGGCAAAAAACGATGGAGCGTCCGATGTGCACCTCGTCGCCGGTGAACCGCCGATCTTTCGCGCGGATGGACTACTGTACGATCAAGAGAAAGCGAAGGCGCTTTCGCCAGCGGAGATTGAACGGCTGTGCTTTTCGATACTAAATACGGAACAGCGTGGACGCTGGCACACGAGCCGCGAGCTCGACCTCGGCTATTCCCTCAAAGATGGCGCAAGGCTGCGCATCAACATGTATTATGAAAAAGACCATCCTGCTCTCGCGGCGCGCCTGATCCCAGCCAAGACACCCACCATGGAATCGGTCGGGGCCTCCGAGATCATGTTCAAATTCACGGGGCTGCGCCAAGGGCTCGTGCTTGTGACGGGACCAACGGGCCAAGGAAAATCCACGACATTGGCC
>CAYGDS010000073.1:0-5646 GCA_964348595.1 uncultured Gammaproteobacteria bacterium
ACACTCGACCGTGTGCTAAAAAACGGCGATATGGTTGATATCTCTGTCGACAAAAGTCGCAAAGGACCAAATCCTGATTGGATAAAATTCGCACGTACGCGTCACGCCAAATCCAAAATCAAACAGTTTGCGAAATCACGCATCACGTCGTGGATCGGCGGGCTGATCCCAGGCTCCAAGGGTTAACCCTCAAGCCATCCCCTCCTCATCTGAGGAGGGGTTAAAGGGAGGAGAGCTGATCAATCAATGCGCGAAATTGCTCCTCCGAATCGTATTTGAATCGAATCTCTCCAGTCCCTCCAGTTCCCGGCTTGATACTGACCTTTGTTTTGAATGTACTTCGTAACGCGTCTTCTGCGGCCAACACATTCGGATCTATGCGTGTGGGGCGTCGTACGATCGTGCCGACACGCTCTTCGGTTTGTCGCACGGTAAAATTCCCCTCGAGCATGTTCCGGAAAAGCGCGATGCGCTCCGTTTCACTCGGGAGAGATAGGAGCGTGCGCGCGTTTGATGCCGATATCTTTCGTTCGGCAAGGGCTTGCTGGATCTCCTCAGGCAATTGGAGCAATCGGACAATATTCGCGACCTGGGGACGACTCTTGCCCACCTTCTGCGATACATCGTCTTGCGTGAGATTGAATTCACTCATGAGCCGCATGTAGGCATGCGCCTCTTCGATTGGGTTCAGATCCTGCCGTTGGACATTCTCAATGATCGCAAGCTCGAGCTTTTGTTGTTCGGTTGCATCGCGCACGATCACGGGAACGGTCGCTAGACCGGCAATCGACGATGCGCGCAAGCGGCGTTCGCCGGCAATGAGTTCGTACTTCCCGTCTGGCTTTTGCGAAACGACGAGTGGTTGAACGACGCCATGTTCACGAATGCTCGAAATCAAATCCTCCAGATGCGTATGGTCGAAATGCCGACGCGGTTGATGCGGGTTCGGCACTATGTCCTGCACGGGAACCTGACGCACCACGTGTCCGTTTGGTACGTCGACGGTTGGCGTCGACGCAGGAGCTGAGGGCGGAGTGGGTGCCGGCGCTTTTGGTGGGATCAAAGCTCCAAGACCACGCCCGAGTCCAGATTGTCTTTGGATAATCATACGGCGCGGATGTGGAAGCCATCGGCCTCGCGTTCAATGATTTCCTGTGCAAGACGTTCGTAAGCCTTCGCGCCCTTGGAGGCGTCATCAAAGTGAACGATGGTTCTGCCAAACGATGGAGCTTCCGCAAGGCGTACGTTTCGTGGGATCACAGATCGGAATATATTATTGGGAAAGTACTTATACAGTTCGTGCAACACATCGTCTGAAAGTTTTGTCCGCGGATCATACATCGTAATCACGGCACCAAGCACGTCGACCTCAGGACGAATACGATCTTTCACCAGTTGAACGGTCTGAAGTAACTGACCGAGACCCTCGAGCGCGTAATACTCTGCCTGTACGGGGATGAGGATCTCATCGCCAGCGACAATGCCGTTTAACGTGATAAGTCCGAGCGTCGGCGGACAATCGATGAGAATAAAATCATAGTCGTTGCGTATTTCGAGCATGGAATCCCGTAGCTTGAACTCGCGTCGTTCCATGTCCACAAGCTCAATGTTTAATCCGGCGAGCGCGGTTGTCGCCGGCGCAATATGCAACCCTTCGTGTGCCGTCGGCTGAACGATGTCCCGCATGCTCGCCTGCCCGATGATCGATTCGTATACGCCGCGCTCGAGACCCTGATGATCAATGCCAATGCCCGACGTCGCGTTTGCCTGTGGATCGAGGTCCACGATCAAAACGAACTTCCCCTTTTCGGCCAGGTAGGCGCCAAGGTTGATCGTTGTCGTGGTTTTACCCACGCCACCCTTCTGGTTCACGACCGAAATGATGCGCGCCATAATCAACGACCATTATAGAGTCGCGCGCGCGTCTGACGCAAGTCCCGAGACGTGCGTCACATGGCGGGAAGCCCTATGGAAATACGTAAACGGTTCCGTAGCTCGCGCGCCTCACGCCTCGGCCAGTTCCAAGACTGCCAATCGTCACTCGCACTACGTCTTACCATATATCGAACAAGCTCACTGTCCAGCTGTCCAAATCCGCGATGATTAAGACGAACGTTCACATCGCTGCGCCGTTGATACTGCGTTGATAGAGTATCTCCAACTTCTGGCCTTCCAGAATCGTAGTCGCGGCGCGTCTGGTGTATGCGCTCCTCAATCTCAATGGATTGCTTCAGGAGATCTTTCACATCCGTCGGAACAATCGAAAGGTCTCGTTCGAGCATCGGGACGATTTCGGGTGCAGCATCATCTGATAGATCAAGCAGATAATTCCTATCAACCGCGACGACGGCTGTACCGCGATTCAAATTCTGCCTCGCAATCAACGCGTCTGGATTGATGATATTGAGTCCGACGAGCCCGATCACGAATACGTACAAGATCGCATGCAGCGCCGGCGCGTCCTTCACGAGGTTAAAGAGCCGCATGAGGAGAATGACGAGTAGGATCGCGACCACGATCAAGAAATAGTGGCTAAAGAGACGCATGTGCGTAAACCCATATCCTTCTTCGTACAAGGCGAGACGCATCCACGATGAGGCGAGGACGACAAAGGTCTGCGCGACGAGAACCGTCTGAAGCGTCTTTACCGCGATGGTCAATCTCCCTTCGGAGAGGCGTCGCACGAACCACGTCATGCATGCCACGATGAGCGCGACGAGGAGAAGCTGGAAAAAACCCTGTCGTGCATACTGAGCGTAGGTGAGATCGAAAGCGGCGAAGTCCCCTTTCCCGGCGAAAAGAAATTTGAATTGCACGAACAAGAACAAGGCGAACACGATGTTCGACGCAACCAGGACGATACTGGACTCAACACCTCGCCCTGGTATGTGGCCGAGCTCCTGAATCTCCCGCGGAGTCGGACGTTTCCAAAACGCGGCGGCGATCAGGGGCACCCATCCCACAAATACGGCGACGATCACAACCGCATGGCCGAGCGCCTTTCGCACGACCTCCCAATTCACCAAATCAGCGACGTATTTTGCAAAGACGGCGTCCGCGGATGCGAATAAACCAACGAATACGAGGACGAACACAAGCGCACCGGCGATGCCGAGCCAGACTCTCGCACTCATCCAATATCCGCGCGGCATGCTCTCGCGATCACGAAACGCGTCAAACCGCTGCAACCATCCACCGAGCGCTTCGAATGGAAGAAAAAGGAGGTAATCGAACAAACGGTACGCTCGCACATGCATGCCCATGGAGTGAACGATGAAGAGAAAAAAGAGATACGCGATCGCAACCGCGTCGAGCATGTGAAGAAACGTGCTTGCGCGAATGGCAAAGAAGGACGCGAGTACAAGGATGCTCGCCCCGATCGCGATCTCCCGCGAGGACATGAATCGATGCGTGAAGCGATCGAACAGGGAGTAGCCTCCAAGAACAATGGCCCAATAAATCACGACGGAAATGCCAGGTGCATGTTGGTAAAAGAGCACGTCCCAGGCGATCGCAATGAACGCCGCAAAGCTGAATACCGCAATGAGCGGAGATGGTTTCATATGTACGTACGCTATGCGTCCCGTGGGATTGCGTCAATTGCCTCACGTATCTCCGTACAGATTCGGCTCGGACTCAGGTCGTTCTTTCAAGTGCTGAAGATGTTGTGCGCGCTCTGATTTAAACCGATCAGCATCAAGCCCGTATTTGCCGATCAAGAGGCTTGCGTAGTTGCCTCCCAGATAATGCGGCATGATGACATAGGTAGCCCCTTGATCGTAGTAGCGACGTGCTTCCGAGACGCGATGTGCCGTGGCGATGATAATCGCCTGACGATTGGCCTTGCGTATGCGCCCGATCAAGCTCATGGTGATCTGCTCTTCTGGAATAGTTATTACCGCAAGCTTGGTGTGACGGAAATCGAAATCCTCAAGAAACGCGTGATCGCTTGCATCGCCATAGCGGCAGGAAACGCCCTGGCGCTGTAAACGATCGATCATGTGTGGATCGAAATCAACCACGAGATAACTCAGGCCGCTCTTTTGTATATACGGGAGAAAATCGAGCCCGAGACGATGGCAACCAAATAAAAACATCTCAAAACTCTCGCGCTTCCCTCGATCACTCTGCGGACGTCGTCGCTCGAAGATCCCTAAGAGCGGATAGAGGACCTTTAGCATCTTTTCGGCATGCAGCATCATGAAGCTCGAGATCACAATCGTGATGAGGCCGACGAGCGTCACAATCGTCACGGCGTCATTCCCGATATGACCGAGTCCGTAACCGAGCGTCATGAGGACGAGTGAAAATTCGCTGATCTGCGACATGGTGAGCCCGGTAAGGAACGAGATCCGACGGTTATAACCAAGCGCGCCCATGATGATCATGAGGATGAGTGGATTTCCAATCAACACAAAAAGGGACAGGACGACGGTCGGTACCCACAACTGTGATGCGTTCGTCCACATGATTTGCGCGCCGACGAGAACAAAGAACCATACGATGAAAAAGTCACGCAGATCCTTCATCTTCGATCGCATGGCGTATAGGTAGGGACTTCTCGCGAGTGAGATCCCTGCCGCGAGTGCTCCGACTTCGATTGTGAATCCGAGCCATTGGAGAAGTGAGGCGATGCCGAGTCCCCATGTCACGGCAAAGAGAAAAAGAAATTCCTGAGATCGAGCAAATGTACGCGCAAGCAAAGGAAGAATGTACCGAGACACCATCATGAGGAGCGCGATGGCGAGGAGACCTTTGATCAACAAGAGCGCAAACGGAGCACCAAAGGTCATCTCGCGGCCGAAGGCGGAAAGGAGGACCAGGATCGCTGTGGCGATCATGTCTTGAACCAGCAAGATGCCAGTGGTGATCTTGCCGTACAGCTTCAGCGAATCCTGTTTATCAGAAAGGATTTTAAAAACGATGATGGTACTCGCGAACGTGAGCGCAATGCCGATGTAAAGCGCCGATACCGGATCGAACCCAAAAAACCACGCAAGGAAAAAGCCTGCCACAGCGGTAAAAAGAACTTGGCCGAGTCCAGCATACACGGACACGCGGCCCACCTCTCGGACCACACTTGGATTGAGGCCGAGACCGACGATAAAGAGAAGCGCGGCAATACCGATGTGTGAAAAGAGCGCGAGCGCGTCAACAGAACGAAGAATGTCCAATGCAAATGGTCCGACCACGATCCCGGTGATGATGTGGCCGAGGATGAGTGGCTGACGCAGCAGCTGCATCACCCAAGCGACGGCAAGAGCGATCGCTAGAATGAGACTGATCTCAATGAACGCATGCATGATTTTGTTTTGTTTGATCGAAGTATAGCAAATGCACACGAACTTGACTTCGGAGTAAAAATGCCGCTATGCTCTGAGCCGCGACACAGATCGCCGCGGTATTAAAACATCGTGTGTTTGTGGGGGGCGAGTGGCGGAACTGGTAGACGCACAGGACTCAAAATCCTGCGACCGCAAGGTCATGAGAGTTCGATTCTCTCTCCCGGCACCCGTTTTCTTTTTTGCCTCCTCGTGCTACTGTGCCTGCGGTTTCGGACATTGCAACCGTCCCGAAGGAGGACACCATGAAGGCTCGTCGTACTGGGATTATTTTGGCGTGGGACAGCAACACGTTCACCAAGCG
>CAYGDS010000074.1:0-5549 GCA_964348595.1 uncultured Gammaproteobacteria bacterium
CATCGACACCGTGCCGATATTCGGATCATCGAACCGCATGAGGAGCTTCGCGAGCGTGGTCTTTCCCTGTCCCGACTCGCCGACGATGCCGACCATCATGCCCGGCTTGATCCGGAGGCTGACGTCTGACAAAACGGCTTGGTCGGGCCGCGACGGGTAGGCGTACGAGACATTGGCGAGCTCGAGCTTGATGGGTCCCTTTGGGGCCGTTGCCGGTTCCTTGGGATCCTTCTGCGTCTCGGGCTCGTTCATCACTTCGGCGAGCACGTTCACAGGCTCCGCCGCGTCGACGAAGCGGTCGTAGATGGTGCCGAGCTGGAAGTTGGCGCTGAAGAGCCGTTCCACCAGCATCTGCACGAACACCCACTGCCCGACCGTGAGAACACCGTCGAAGTAGTAGAAGGCGCACATCGCGACCGAGAACACGCGCACGAAGTTGATGAAACTGTTGCGCACCATGTGACCACGGTCGTAGCTCAAGATCTCGATGAGAAAGAGCTTTCTCCAGTTCTCCCGTTGCCGTACATCGTTCGCGACCGCTTGCGCCTCGCGACCGTACGCTTGGACCGTCATCACGTTGGCGACGGATTCCGAGAAGTCGCGATCGGCGCGCTGGATGATGCGTTGGCGTTCCTTGCGATTGGCGAGCCACCGGGTCTTCACCCAGATGAGTGTCGACCAGTGGATCGCCATGGTGACGAGCACGAGGAGCGAGATCGTCCAATGCGACCAGAGCAGGACGAAGACGACGATGATGGTCTGGAGCGCGATGGGCGCAAGCTCGAAGAGCGTCATCCAGACGATTTCCTCGACCTTGTCGACGCCCTCCTTGGCTTTCTTCATGCTCTCACCAGCATTCGTCGACTGGTGATACGTGAGCGAGAGCCGGAGGAACTTGTCGAGCACGCGGCCGTGGATCTCGCTCTCCATGTTGGAGGTGATCGCGCGGATGCGCCGATCCTTCAGGATCTTCGTGATCGTGGTGATGAGGAGGAGCCCGAGGGCTCCGGCCGCCATCCACGGCACGCGCGGGGCCGCTTCGATGCCGTGAGTCGTCACGTCATCGATGATGAACATGAGAAGGTACGGCTCGACGAGAGCCAGCACCTGCATGGCAAGCGTCCATGCCAGCGCCTTCTTGAGATTGGCGCGGTACGGACTGACGAACTGCCAGAGATTATGGATGAATTGCAACCGTTCCTCCCTTTCCTTTTCTTGGTTGTTTCACGTCACGTGCAGAGCCAAACGGCTCGCGTCGGGGGATCCATAGAGTATCAAAATGTGTTGAGAGTGTCAACCCTGACCGCGCGGGCCTGTCCGGCCAAAAAGCAAAGCGGTCCGACCAGTATTGGTCGGACCGCCAGTATTCAGGTGATGCCGAGCTGCTTCGCCGTCTCTTGCGAGACGACGCGCACGCCCTGCTTGATGAGGATGTCCTTGAGCAGCTGCAGGTGAGCTTCGAGGAGGGCGATCTTGCGCTCCTTGCGCGCCAGCTTTTCCTTCGTGCGTTCCGTCATCCAGGTCACCCACTCCACCAGGTCGTACAGGTGGCCGCCGTAGCCTTCTCCGTACTGAGAGCCCTCGCCGAGTACGCGATTCCCATCCTGGTCGACGAGAATGTAGATGTCTTCACGTTCGCCGCCGCCGATCTTCTCGGCGATCGTGAACACGTGCGGCTGGGGGTACTTGACCAGTGGACAAGTGTGGTGGAGTTGGACGTTGTCGAGGACGACCATCTGGCCAACCCGGCCCTTCCCGTAGATCCCCGACACCTTTACCGTCCCGCCATCCTTCTGATACTCGAGCATGTCTCTCTCCTCATCCGAAGGGTTGGATTGCGGGCTGAGCCCACTTCCTTCAGACGCTGCTAAGCCTGGCATGAATTTTATTATTCGTCAATAGCAAAGCGGTCCGACGAGACGTCGGACCGCTTGGGAGAGGGGCGCAGATCATGCGCCCGGCAGGTTGTCAGCCGAGCTCAGCTCGGTTCAGCCCTTCACGCACAGCACCTGCTTGAGCTCGGCGACGACTTCGACGAGATCGGCCTGGTTTCGCATCACCTGGTCGATGTCCTTGTAGGCCGCGGGGATCTCGTCGAGGACCCCCTTGTCTTTGCGGCATTCGACGCCGCTCGTCTGCGCCTCGAGATCGGCCTGGGTGTACATCTTCTTCGCCTTCGTGCGAGACAGGCGGCGGCCGGCACCATGCGAGGCGCTCTCGTAGGACTCGCTGTTGCCGAGTCCGCGCACGATGTACGACTTCGTGCCCATCGACCCGGGGATGATGCCGAGCTCGCCCTTGCCCGCCCGGATCGCTCCCTTGCGGGTGATCACGAGCTCCTCGCCGAAGTGCTCCTCCTCGGCAACGTAGTTGTGGTGGCAGAGCTCCGGAGCCTCGAACTGGACGTGCGTGAAGAAGCGGCGCATCACGTCCTGGTAGAGCTCGAGCATCACGGTGCGGTTCACTCGCGCGTACGACTGCGCCCAGTAGAGATCGTGCCGGTACTCGTCCATCTCCTTAGTTCGGGCGAGGAACACGGAGAGGTCGGGATCCGGCAAGTCCTTGTTGTGGGCGAGCGTCTTTGCACGGCCGATGTGATACTCGGCGAGCTCCTTGCCGATGTTGCGGCTTCCGGAGTGGAGCATGAGCCAGACGCTTCCATCCGTATCGAGGCAGAGCTCGATGAAGTGGTTGCCGCCGCCGAGCGTGCCGATCTGGTTGGCGGCGCGCTTCTCCCTGTCTGCGACCTCGCGCGTGAGCTCCTTGAATCGGCCGAGGAGCTCGAGCGCCGCACGCTTGGTCGCGGCTGACGCGCGGTCGAAGACGGGGTTCTCGTGGGAGTTGAAGCCCACGGGAATCGCCGCCTCGATTGCGGAGCGGATCTTGGCGAGCGAGTCCGGCAGATCCTTGGCCGTGAGGTTGGTCTTCACGGCACTCATGCCGCATCCGATGTCGACGCCCACGGCCGCGGGCGACACGGCTCCGCGCATGGCGACCACGGATCCGACCGTGGCGCCCTTGCCGAAGTGGACGTCGGGCATGACGGCCACGTGGTGGACGGCCCAGGGCAAGTTGGCGATGCGCTCGAGCTGACCACGCGCCTCGTCCTCGACCTCCGCGAGGTCGGTCCAAAGCTTCACGGGGATACGGCAGCAGTCGATCGTCGAGTGAGTCATCTAGTACCTACTTTCTTGTTGGCTGAAACTGTCAATGTACGACTTGACAGTATTTCATACTTTTCTATTTTTGTCAAGGATACTAGATAAAATACCAAGTTTCTTTTGTATGATTAGCCAAAAGTGATACGAAAAACCCCGATCAGAATGATCGGGGGTACAGTCGGTGCAGATTTGAAACCCGCACGTTCAGCCGAGCTCGACGACGAGACCCTCGTAGGCCGCATCCGTGTGGAGCTTGGCGTCGTCAGCGACGGCGCTTGCGATCCGTTGAATCGCCTCGTCGCTCGATGACGGATCGTGATGCGTGGTGAGCACGCGCTTGGGCAAACCTTCGCGCGCGACCGCCGCGATGTAGGCCGGGTAGGAGTGTCCCCAGCCGAGGCGCTGGACCTTATCCATCTTGCCGACGTACATGTCATGCGTGTACTGGCAGTCGGTGATCCAGAGGTCCGCCTTGTCGACGAGCGCGAGGAGCGGAACCGGGATGCCCGCGGCGTACGGCTCGTGATCGGTCGTGAACGCGACCGTCTGTCCCGCGTACTCGATGCGGTAGCCGAACGTCTCCTGCGGATGGTTCAGCTTGCGCGCCGTGATGCGGATGGGGCCCTTCGGCCCGGGGAGCGTGGTGCTCCAGCCGTCCCAGACGGTCTGGAACTCCATGTGCATGGAGGTGTGTCGCAGTTCGCCGAAGCTCACGGGGAACACCGGAGTGTTCATCTGGCCCGCGAGCACGAGCTCGAGCTGCGCATCCCACTCCTTGCCGCCGAAGAAAGTGAAGTGGTTCTCCACCGCCGTGCGCGGCAAGTACAGCGGCCCCCAGAACGGGAAGCCCTGGATGTGATCCCAGTGCACGTGGCTCTGGAGAATGGATCCCTTGATCCCGCGCTTCCCGAAGATCTCCGGCATGAGCGCGCCGCCCAGTCCGCGCAAGCCCGTCCCCATGTCGAGGATGATGAGCTCACCGTCGCAGCGGACCTCCACACAGGTGGTGTTGCCGCCAAATGTCGAGTGCGTGGAGAAATCCAGGTGCTCGCGAATCCATGCCGCGAGGCGCTCGGTCTCTCCCGACTCGGGGAGCGGATGCTCATAGGTCTTCTGCAGGGCGCGGACGATCTTGTTCTGGAGCGCAGGATTGGTGAGCGGCGTGGGGACCGAGCCGCGAACGCCCCAGAAACGGACGGTAATGGTCATGAGATTCCTTTCTTTGTTCACGTTGTCGAAGGAGCATCCTGTTTCTACCGCACTTGCGTAGAGTGTCCAATGCGTGTTAATAATGATTAGACAACAATGAAAAATCTTCATGAATTCCTTGGGAAACTCGGGCTTTCTCAATCCGAGGCGACCCTATACCTCGCGATGCTGTCGCATGGTGCGCTTGCGGCGAGCGATCTTGTGAAGCTCACGGGCGGGAAGCGTCCAACGGTGTACTACGCACTCCGTCAGCTTCTCGCTCGCGGCCTCGTGCACAAGGTGGCGACACGCGGCGTACAGCGATTCCAAGTTGAGCCGCCGGAACAACTCCGGACCGTGCTCGAGCTCAAGCGTGACGAACTGGAATCACAAATCGCTGAAGTGAATGCCGTGTTGCCGGATTTGCAGAAGGGGAGAGTCGCCTATGAAGGACTGCCCCACGTCTCCTTTTACGAGGGCGAGCACGCGATGAAGCAGGTTGTGATGGAAACGTTGTACGCGAAGTCGCGCCACATCGACTCACTCGCGCCCAAGGACAACTTTTTCTGGCAAGTCGGCCAAACCTTTTCCAAAAAATATATCGCCGAGCGCGTCTCCCGCAACATCACGACGCGCAACTTGTGGGAGCAGTCGCTTAAACCAGAAATCATGGTGCAGTCCTACAAAGGCAAGTCCAATGTCCGCATTCTTCCGGCGAGCATGCATGATCGATTCCGGACGACCATGTTCCTCTTCGACGACAAAGTCATGTACATCTCGAGTTTGAAAAGCGGTTATGTCCTGCTCGTCCAGTCGAAAGAGCATCACGAGCTCATGAGTGCAGTATACGAAGGACTCTGGCAGGTTTCAGGGGAGATTAAGGGCTGAAAGAGATCCATCCACAGGCCCTCTTGACACGGAAAATGAGTTGGTGTACGATTCACAATAACGATATGAACCAACAAAATCCCAGCCACATCAAATTCGCGGTTCTTGCCACCGACGTTGCTCTCTTTAGCTTGCACGAGGGCAAGCTCATGGCCCGCGTCATCAATGTAAACCGCCCCCCGCACTTTGTTCATATGCCAGGGCTGCCGGGCGGCCTCATCCAGCCAGACGAAACAGCCCTGCAATCTGCCAAGCGTCTGCTTCAAGCGAAGGCTGGTACACGTGCAAGCCAAATCTATCTCGAGCAGCTCT
>CAYGDS010000075.1:0-5529 GCA_964348595.1 uncultured Gammaproteobacteria bacterium
ATTTCGCTCATCGCCGCGATCGTAATGGTGACGTACGGCGGGTTCCGGTATCTCGTGGGCGCCGGCATCGATGACGTGCAAAAAGGAAAGACCATCATCCGTGAAGCCATCATTGGCATGGTGCTCATTCTTGCCGCCTACACCTTGCTTGAGACGGTGAATCCAGCGACTACCCGCTTTGGGATCTTGAATCCAAAAACCGTGGCCTGTACCGAGCTTGAGCTCTCTTCGGCGGTCGCCGGCAATCAATGCGTCAACAGCGCTCAATGTGGCGAAGGCCGACGCTGCGTGCAAACCACGTGGGTATTTGAATCCTCTTTCTCAGCCGGGGACGTCGCCGAGGGGGTGGCGGGTGGGGCGGCTCTTGGAGGCGCGGCCGGCTTCGTCGCGGGCCCAGGTGCCATCGCGGGAGCAGCAGTCGGAGGTGTGGGCGGGATTGCATACAGTTATTACCAAAACATCCGTGGCATCTATCAATGCTCGGATGGATCATCGGGCCAACCGTGCGGGGAAGTGACCGACTGCCAAACTGGTCTCGTATGCAATGAGTCATGGCACCTATGTCAGGCGTCGACGGGGAATCCGAAGGGTACTCCATGTGATGATAGTGCTCAGTGCGCTTCCGGGAACTGCTCGTTAGATGAGGGACAGGGACTGTGCCGAGGAGAGACCGAGATCCTGTCCAACGAGGCATTCGCCTCCGTCGGATACGAACTCGCGCGCCTGCCCGAGAACCTACGCTGTTTTGGCAACCATGATTGTCAGGAACCAGGATCACTCTGCTCTGGCCCCTCGGGGACACCGCATCGCTTTTGCGTTGCGGGCGGAGCCTGGGTGGATGGGTGGACCGACGTTTTTACGGAGTCGTATCGAACCGAGGCTGAACAGATCGAGGACGGTTCGCTGTGCTTTTTTGGTGCGAACACAATCGTGCCGACGGATTGCAACGGCGTGGCAGACGCGCATTTCACCTGCATGGTGTGTCCGGCGAGCGGGGATCGTTTGTGGCAGCGTTTGAATGCAACTACGGATCCAAGCCACACTCGCGTCGGATCCTGTAAGCCATCGAGCGCCGCCGGGACCAGCTGTTCTGGTAGCTAAACGCGGTTCTGCCCTATTGGGGTCTTGCCATCTCTCCCGAGAGCTGGTAGCCTCGGCGGCAACATGTCTTCGCAGAATCAGATTTCCATCAAAGGGGCGCGCGTGCACAACCTGAAAAACGTGTCCTTGGATCTTCCCAAGGGCAAGTTCGTGGTCATTACGGGCCTCTCCGGTTCCGGCAAATCGTCGCTTGCATTCGATACCATCCACGCCGAAGGGCAGCGCCGGTACATGGAATCCTTGTCCTCGTACGCACGGCAATTTTTGGAGCTGCAGGATAAGCCGGACATCGATGAGATCAGCGGCCTGTCGCCGACGATCGCGATTGATCAAAAATCTTCCTCGCATAATCCGCGCTCAACCGTCGGCACGGTGACGGAGATTTACGATTACCTGCGCATCCTTTTTGCGCGTGCCGGACGCGCCTCGTGTCCGCAATGCCAGGCGCCTCTCATGGAACAGACGTCAAAGGAAGTCGCGGCCAAGATCCTCGAGCTTTCGGCAAAACGCAGCCTCATGCTCCTTGCGCCCGTCGTTCGCGATGTTAAGGGCGAGCACAAGGTGGCGCTCAAAGGAGTAAAAACCACCGGCTACAAAGACGTACGCTTCGACGGTACGCTCGCGAGTGTCGAGGAGCTCCTGGTCGCGCATATCGACAAGACGGCTCCGCACACGATCGAGGCCGTAATTTTCCAGATCGAGAAAGGCGCGACGATTCCACCGGAAACCGTCATGGACGCTGTGAAGCAAGCCTTTGAACTTGGCAACGGCCTCGCGCTCGCACTCGACGAAAACACCGGGGAAGAATGGATGTTCTCGCAATCGCTGTACTGCGCAAATTGTCACTTGGCGTTTCCAAAGCTCGAGCCGCGCCTCTTTTCATTCAACTCGCCTCACGGCGCGTGCGCGGCGTGCACGGGTCTTGGGACGAAGCTCGTGCTCGAACGCGATCTCGTGATTCCAAACAGACGGCTCACCATCGCGCAGGGAGCCATCAAGCCCTGGACGCGCATCGCCGGGAATCAATCGGGGCAGTTGAAGCTGCTTGAGGCAGCCGGGGAGAAACATGGGTTCTCCGTGCACACGCCGCTCACGGAATTTTCGGAGAATGCCCTCTCGATCTTATTTGAAGGAGCGAGCGATGGATCGTTCCCGGGCATCTTGTCCATGCTCGAAGACAAGCACAAAGAAACCGACTCGGAGTACGTGCAAAAAGAAATCGAAACCTACATGCGCGTGCTCGTGTGCCCGGTCTGCGAAGGAAAGCGTCTCAAAAAAGAGGCGCTCTCGGTCACCGTCGCGGGCTTTGGCATCGCGGATATTGTCACCAAGCCGTTGGACGAGAGTCTCGTGTTTTTCGAATCACTCGGCAAGGGCTCGGGGAAGGCCAAGGCCTCAAAAATCACGCCGCGTGTGAAGGCGGAGAAGAAAACAGACGTGGCGGGGCTGAGCGAACCGGAGCGGCTCGTGTTCGATCAAGTTTCCAATGAGATCAAACGCCGCCTGCGGAACCTCGTGGACGTGGGGCTTGAGTACCTCACCCTCGATCGCTCGGCGATGTCGCTTTCCGGCGGTGAGGCTCAGCGCGTGCGGCTCGCAGCCCAGCTCGGTGCCGAGCTTTCGGGAGTCATTTACATTCTCGACGAGCCGTCGATCGGGTTGCACCAGCGCGACAATGACAAACTCATCGGCACCATCAAGCGCCTGCGCGATCTCGGCAACACCGTCATCGTCGTCGAACACGACGAAGCCGTGATCCGCGCGGCGGATTATCTTGTCGACGTCGGCCCCGGCGCCGGAGAATACGGTGGCGAAATCATCGCAAAAGGCACGCTCGCCGACATCAAGAAACACAAGGATTCCATCACGGGGGCGTATCTTACGGGCAAGTTAAAGTTAGATTTTCCAAAAACGCGCCGTAAGGGCAATGGGAAATCCGTCACCATCAAAGGTGCGTCGGAGTTTCACCTCAAAAATATTGATTGCAAAGTCCCGCTTGGCGAGCTCGTCTGCGTGTCCGGTGTTTCCGGATCCGGCAAGTCGACGCTCATCCTGGATATTCTCGGCCGCTCGCTATCTTCGCATTTCTATGGCGCGAAAGATCCGGTTGGTGCACACAAGAAGATCGAAGGGATAGAGCATCTCGACAAGGTCGTGTCCGTCGATCAATCACCGATTGGCCGCACGCCGCGCTCAAACCCGGCCACGTACACGGGCGTGTTCACTGCGATCCGCGATCTCTTTGCCGAGATCCCAGAGGCCAAGATGCGCGGCTTTGACGCGGGCAAGTTCTCGTTCAACGTGAAGGGTGGCGGGCGCTGTGAACCCTGCGGTGGCGACGGCTACATCCAAATCTCCATGCAGTTCATGCCCGACGTGTACGTTGAGTGCCACGAGTGCCACGGCAAGCGCTACAACGCAGAGACCCTCGAGATCCACTGGCGAGGCAAGGACATTGCCGACGTGCTCGACATGACGGTCGAGGAAGCGCGCCGATTCTTCGTCGACCAGCCGGCGATTTACGAAAAGCTTTCCGTACTACACGAAGTCGGCCTTGGTTACGTGCGTTTGGGCCAGCCGGCAACCACGCTCTCGGGCGGAGAAGCGCAGCGCGTCAAACTCTCAACCGAGCTCTCCCGCCGCGCGACCGGCAAGACTCTCTATATCTTGGATGAGCCGACCACGGGACTCCACTTCGACGACATCAAGCGCCTGATGGGCGTGTTGAACGCGCTTGTCGACAAGGGCAATACCGTGCTCGTGATCGAACACAACCTCGACATCATTCGCATGGCGGATCACGTGATTGACATGGGCCCCGAAGGGGGAGCGCGCGGCGGCGAGATCGTCGCCCAAGGGCGCCCCGAGGACATCGCGAAATCCAAGAAGTCTTGGACGGGGAAATACCTGAGAGAGGTCATCTAAACAAAACACCCCCGTAAAAGCGCAAGCGCTCTACGGGGGTGTTTTGTTGGCGAGCTTGGTGCTGACGGGACCTGGTAATACTGAAAATCTAACTGATCAGAACTGTTTTGTCAAATGGCATGTATTGCGAGCCGGGGATGGGGATCGAACCCATTCGCCTGGGATTACCAGGTCCCTGCGAGCACCAAGCCCCCGGCCCGCATCTATACTCCGTTCGCTATTTTGCGATGTTTGTCAAGGGGATAACTTAGATCGGGTTGACAAAACACCCATTTTGATATAAGTAATGATCGTCCATCAAGACGCGTGGTGTGTCACGAAGGACGTGTTCGCTCACTCATTGAGGTTTACGTGACCGATGCTCGCTTCTGGGACTACGACTCGCTCCTGCGCCGCATCTCGAATGCCGTCGAGGCGGCAGATGCAGTTGGGCGCATGAAGAGTCGGATCGATACCGATTACGGCATGACCGATAACTGGGCTGGCAAGCCCTTCGTGTTGGGCCTCGATCATCGAGGAATCCTCCCACGTGAAGGGGAAGAGCGTGACGACGTCATGTCTGCGCGCATCGGTGCCCTCTGGTCGCCCGGATGGTCACTCAGCAATCACGACCCAGCGGTTCGGAACGAGGATCACCGCATTTGTCTGACGCGCAAAAAGGATGAGGGAGACTGGCGCGTCTGCGGCATGATCGCTCTACACGACGGCCGTATCCCCGACGGCATTCAGGCCTTCCTGAGAGTGCTCGACATCGATCCCGCAACCCTGCTGATCAAGGGGGATGGCGCCGAACTCAAGGAGGTCCGTCGAAGCGAGTCTGCGGTGGATGCCGCTTTCGAGCGTGCCATCAAGCTCCTCATCAACGGAGAGTGAACCCTCAGCCCCCGCATTCTTCACGAGTGCGGGTTTTTCCTTTAGTGGGCCTTGGCACGGCGGTCGCGACCGCTGTGTCTTGACGTTTTACCCACCTTTCGTTAACCTAGCGCCCATTCGGTAGCCAGTCATGCTACTCACTACTCTCTACTCACTACTCACTCTGTTATGTCCGAACTCACCACCCTGCCCGCCGTCATCCAGCCGTCCCAAATCGAGACCGGCATGACCATCCGCGTGCACCAGAAAATCAAAGACGTCACCCAAGCGGGTGAGGAAAAAGAGCGTATCCAGGTGTACGAAGGCTTGGTGATTGCGGTCGGCGGACGCGGCATCGGCAAAACCATGACCGTGCGCAAGGTCTCCGACGGCATTGGCGTGGAGCGTATTTTCCCGCTCGCATTGCCCACCATGGTGAAGATCGAGCTCGTGAAAATGGTGAAGGTGCGTCGCAACGATATCTCGTTTATCCGCCACACGGCCAAACGCATGAAGGAGATGAAGAACGTGAAGCTGAAGACGGTTAGCGCGTAACGCATAGCGCGTAACGCGCTTCGTCTGAGCTCAGCGTCGAAGACAAGACGTAAAATCAATCAGGGTACACAAAACCGGGGGAGCCCGGTTTTTTTG
>CAYGDS010000076.1:0-5430 GCA_964348595.1 uncultured Gammaproteobacteria bacterium
GGGTTCTATGGTCGCGAACTCGACGCGAACTTGGACGGTCGGGCTGACACGGCGGCGACCGTCGACGCGGCGTACAAGCAAGGCATGGAGAAACTCATCCGCAACATGCGAACGGCGCTCGGCTCCGACCGGCTCATCTTGAATAACTCGAGCGTGGCGTACGCCGGCGTGTCGAATGGCGTACTCTTCGAAAACTTTCCGCGCTACGGATTCGCCGTTCCGTTTAGCCAGATCCGCGCCGCCGTTGCCAAAAACCCGGCTCCAAAAATCACCGCGATCAATACAAACACGAACAACCAGGAGCGCTCGAACGATTACCGTCTTATGCGATATGGGCTCACGAGCTCACTCGTCGCCGACGCCTACTACTCGTTCGACGCAGGAGACGCCGGACACCATCGAACCTGGTGGTACGACGAGTATGACGCGACCATCGGCACGCCGCGCGGGGACGCGAAGCTTGTGCGCGGGCCGAATGTGAACCAACCCGGCGTTTGGCAGCGTGAGTACACGCAAGGGATTGCGATCGTGAACGCGACAAAGAAGGTCGAGACGGTGCAGCTCGCGGGTGAGTACGAAAAAGTGAACGGCCGTCAGGATCCAGGTACCAACGACGGCTCGCTGATCAACCAAGTGCGCGTGCCCGCGGAAGACGGGATCGTGCTCAAGCGTCGCGGCGAGGCCGTCTCCACGCGCGGCTCCGCGTTTACGAACGGTTCATTCTTGCAGGTGTACAACGAGCGCGGAGATCGTTTGCGCAACGGGTTCTTCGCCACGCGCGCCGAGGCGCCCGGAGGCGCAGAAGTGCTTGGGGTCGATCTCGACCGCGATGGAAAAGAAGATCTGATCTATTCCAGCGCGGGACAAATCACCGTGCGTTTCGGCAATGGGTCCGTCAAAAATACACGACCGTATGGAGCCGCGTACCGCGGATCCATCTCACTCGCCGCGGGGCAAACCGACCGCACGCCAACGTGGGAGCTCGTGGTCACGCCGAGCGCATCCAATATAGCCGCGACTGTGATCGTGCTCGACACGCGCCTCGTCGTTCTCCGTAAATGGTTAGCCTACGCGCCCAACTTCCGTGGCGGTGCAACCGTGGCAGTTGGTGATCTCAACAAAGACAACCTGCGGGAGATCATCACCGGTCCCGGCGCCGGCGGCGGACCACACGTCCGCTCCTTCAAAACCGACGGTGCGCCCTGGTATGGACCCTTCTTCGCCTTTGATGCGTCCGGATCAAGCGGGGCGAATGTGGCCGTCGGTGACGTCGACGGTGACGGTGCGGACGAAATCGTCGTTGGGTCGGGCCCGGGAACGCCGGCTATCGTTCGGGTGTATGATGGTCGTCACAGGCTTGAGGCGGAGTTCGAACCGTCCGGGGTGGGACTCGGCGGCGTGCGCCCCGTGATCTCCGATCTAGATGAAGATGGACGCGACGAAATTTTGATTCCCAGCCAACCGTTCTAAGTATGGCCCTCGTTCCCTCATTCAAAACAAAAGGCCTCGTGACCCATGGGCTCCAGGCGAACCTGGGGTTTGCGCGTGCGCTCACGTCGCATCTGCGCTTGCGATATTTGGAGCAGTATCATGGCAAGTATCCACTCGCGCCGTGGGTGTTCACTTTCGATCTCGCGTTACTTGCCATCGCCGTCGTGCTCGTCAGCGTGAACGTATATCTCTTTCGCATTCTTCCGCCACCATCGGTCGATCTCCGTCTCACGGTTGCAGCTCCGCCGCTCATTTCCGCCAAACCGCTCGCGCTCGAAGCGAAAATAAAAAACATCGGCGGCTCTACCAAGAAGAACGTGCGTCTTACGTGGCTCTTGCCCGCAGGAACCGAGTTCGTCAGTGCGGACCCAACGCTCGGTGACGATCACGATGCCACATTCAGCTCGCTCGCGCCCGGTGAAGAGCGTTCGGCCCGTGTGGTCGTCCGCCTGCTGATCCCCCCGGGGGATGCGCTTCTGCGCTTTCGGGTGAGCGATGACGCAGGCACGAGTGACGGATCGACGATACGTCCGGTAGTCGCCTCGGCCCTCGAAATCACTTCTCCCGTCGAAGCCCTTGGATACGCACCGGGGGCGCAGGTGCCGATCGCTATCCATAACGTATCGCCGGAGGCTCTGGAGGACGTGACACTTGTCATTAATAGAGAGCGCATAGTGCTCGGTCAACTTCCATCACTCGATCGGCGAGTCCTGCTCGTCGATGCCGTCGAGCGATTTCACATAGAGGGACAGGTACGCGGGAGGGAGGTCGCGCGGTTTGACCGCGAATACCAACAGATGCCTCGGGCCGAGTCACCACTCATAACGGTCTCTCTCAAACCCTCGACCGGTTTACAGGCGACCGCCGAAGTAACGAGTACCGTGCCCGTCGATCTCTTTGTCTTTCACCCGCTTCTGTCTGCGACGGGCGAGCCGTATCGCACCTTTGTTGCGACACGAGGGAGCCAAGAATATCACTTCGATCTCGAGCGCGCCGACGCGGAGCCGAATCCGCCGGAATGGTTTGTGATCCCCATATGGGACACGCGAGGCATCCGAGTCCTCGGCCCAACCGTCAAAGCGGCAGTCACGACGGCGTTCCGCGCTACGGCTCACATCCGCTATTACGCTGCCTCAGGAGACCAGATCGGTATTGGGCCCTTGCCGCCTGAAGTCGGGCAAGAAACAAAATATTGGGTCCATGCCGAAGTAGGTCCGACCACCTCTGATCTCAAAGAATTGTCGTTTCGTTTAAAGCTCGCTCCGGGTATTGCGGCCACCGGGCGCCACGCGCTCGCGGATGGTGGCGTGCTCGCGATCGAGGGGTCGGATGTCCTGTGGACCTTGCCCTCTCTGCCCAAGCAGGGGACCGGCGTGTCCGCCGCATTTGAAATTTCTTTTATCCCGACCGAAGGGATGCGCGGGATGACCGAACCACTCGTGTCGTTTTACACGGCGAGTGCCATCGAGACGCGCTCGGGCATCACCCTCTCGGATCGGGGAGGGGAGCTCACGTCGGATCTCTTGGATGATCAAAAGGCGTACGGGAAAGGGCGCGTGCAGTGATTATCCCTCAGCCATCTCGTCCCACTTCACCTTGTCGGCGTCTACGTGCTCGTCGAATTTCTTGCCTGTTTTTTTCAGCATACGTCGTTCATTCCCTGGTATGAGCGTGACAGAGGCTGCTCCCGCTAACTGGTGCTCAAACTCCTTCAATTGGTGCTCAACGGTCGCGCGCGCCTTCGCATATGCCCCAGGGGTCTCGAAATCACTCTCCTTATACACTTCGAAGAATAGGTAATCGTAAAACGATCGCACGCAAGCAAGCGCTTCATCCGGACGCAAGTTTCGTTCTCCGGTCGTCTCGCCAATCATAAAATGCTCCGGGGCTGTATCCGCATCTGCGGCCTTCTCGCCCGTCCTCAAGTCCCAGCTTAACGGTGGCTGAAAGTATTTAAATTCGCGCAGCGTGCCATTGGGCTGCTCCGTATACATCCGGCCTCTCCCAAACTTATTCAACACGGGCTCGACGCTTTGTACCGCTTCTCCAGCCACAAACCGGACTTTCTCTCCGCGAGCCTTCGCAACGCGATCGGCGTCTTCAAAAAGCTTGGCGTACAATTCTTTACCGATGCCTTTTCCACGCATGGCAGGATCCGTGATGACATAACCGACCATCACCACGCCGTCTTTCAACGTGGTTCCCTCGATCCCGGTAGCAGGTTGATATCGCGCCTCAATAAACCCGGTGACCTTTCCATGTTCGTCGGAGATCACCTGCAATAAGTGTTCTCCCGTTCGAGCAGGATCCTGATTCTCGGCGACCGCATCCCGTTGCTCCTCGATCGGGCACACTTCCTCTGGGTTGAACGTCTTAAGGAGCAATCCTTGCACCTGTTCGATACGTTGATCTTCCGGGTCTTTGATCGTGTCCAGGTAGAATTTCTCGCCTTCTTTGGAAAACAACATCCAGCGACCGTCATCAAGGATTTCGCGACGAAACTCACTCGTGCCAGCATGCGATTCAAAATGTCGGGAAGAGGCGCCAGGACGCTTCCGTTCCGCTACTGTTTCTGGTCGCACCGCTTCTTGTTTTTTTAGAGCTTCAAGATACTTCCATTCCTGCCAACGGTCTTCCATGCGGGGAGGCATATGTTCGTCGCTAGTTTAACTGATCAGCATCGCATCGCCAAAGGAGTAGAAGCGATAGCCATGGTCGATGGCGTGCAAGTACGCGTTCTTGATCGATTCGGGGCCTGCAAATGCGGACACGAGCACGATCAAAGTGGACTTCGGTAAATGGAAATTCGTGATTAACCCGTCGGCAACTTTGAATCGAAAACCGGGGGTGATGAAAAGGTTGGTAAAGCCTGACCAGTCGCGTAACGCATAACGCGTAGCGCGTAACATCTCGGAAACGGGCCCATGATTTGCGTTATGCGTTATGCGATACGCGGATTCAAGCGCCCGCATCGCCGTCGTTCCGACCACGATGACTCGACCACCACGTTTTTTCGTCTCACGAATGGCCAGAGCCGTCTCGACAGGAACGTGTGCCCACTCCTCGTGCATCATGTGTTCCTCGAGGGTCGTCGTCTTCATCGGTCGAAATGTACCAAGACCAACGTGCAAGGTCACAAAAGCTGTCTGAACTCCGCGATCCGCTAAACGCTTCAAGAGATCCGGAGTGAAGTGAAACCCAGCCGTCGGCGCTGCAACGGATCCAACGTGTTTCGCATAAGCCGTTTGATATATCGACGTGTTCTCGCTCGTCGGTTCCACGTATGGGGGCACCGGCACTTCTCCGATCCTGTCGCACAGGGCGAACACCTCGTCAGCCGTCATACCGAAGTCGAGTTCGAGTGTGCCATCAGCGTGCTTTTGCAGAACGCGGAGCGCAGAACGCGGAGCGTCAATCAGCGTGAGCCGATGGCCGGATCGCACAGTTCTTGCGGGTCGGACGAGTGCTTTCCAGCCTGCCATATCCGGACGGAGCAGAAATATTTCTACGTTCCGCGCTCCGGGTTCCGCGCTCCGCGCTCGCAGCCTCGCTTTGAACACCTTGCTATCATTAAACACAAGCAAATCTCCCGCGCGCAAAAGATTCGGCAAGTCGCTCACGTGCTTGTCATCGATAGCCCCCGTCACCCGGTCAAGCACGAGAAGTTTGGCCGCCTCGCGCGGTTCCATCGGTTTCTGGGCGATGCGGTCTGGAGGGAGGTCGTAATTGAACAACGAGACGTCCATGGCGGTGAATCTAGCCGAGAACGATGAAAAGGTCTAGCATGGATCCTACGATTATGAATGAACCGGCATTGTCGGCGCCGACGCACGTGAAGCGTCGTTTTGCGTTCTTAAAAAAGCGCTGGTTTTGGGTCATCTCCTGAGTCGATACAGATCGAGATTCTTGAAGGTAGTGCCAAAGGTCGCATTGTTGTTG
>CAYGDS010000077.1:0-5412 GCA_964348595.1 uncultured Gammaproteobacteria bacterium
CGCAGAAGAAGCTTCACAAGCTGCGTCTTGTCCCGGTGGCTGCCAAGGCTCTCTCGCTCGACGCACCGTCAACAGAAGATGGGGAGCGTACGTTCCTGGACACGCAACCCTCGTCGTCCTACTCGCCCGAGTCGCTCGCTGCGGCTCGTGAACGGCTGCCGGTGCTGGAGGAAGAAATCCGTCGGGTCATCGAGGATCCGAACGTGAAGAATCCCGAGCGTGATACACAGATGCTTCGGTGGCGCTTCGGTATCGATGATGGCCGTCCGCAAACCCTTCTGAAGGTCGCGAATGCCTATCAGGTTTCTCGCGAACGCGTTCGGCAGATCGTCGCCAAGCGTCTCAGTCAGCGCGGGTTGTCCGAGCGCGCCTTCCGCGCCAAAGTCGAAGACATCAATACAATCCGCGAGGCCCTCAGCCTCGTTCCAGAATCCTGACCTCTCCCCGGTCGAGCTCAGCTCGACCGGTTTTTCATTGTCTGGTTGACGTTTCACGTTTCTGCGGAACGTGAACGCTTGCGTTTTTACGTTCCAAGCCGCAAGATTCATGCAATCTATGCGCCAATCCAAGCTGTTTTCCAAAACGTCCAAGAACGCGCCGCACGATGCAGGATCCGTCAACGCGGCGTATCTCACGCAAGGGGGATTCGTGCGCCCAGAAATGGCTGGTGTGTACTCCTGGCTCCCACTCGGACTGCGCGTTCTGCGCAAGGTCGAGCAGATCATTCGCGAAGAAATGAACTCGCTCGGCGCACAAGAAGTCCTGTTACCCGCTCTCCAATCCAAAGAGCACTGGGACACGACCGGCCGTTGGGACGCTGTCGACGTCTTGTTCAAAGTCCCGAGTCAAACAAAAAAACAATACGGGCTTGGCCCCACTCACGAAGAAGTTGTGACGCCGCTCGTTCAGCAATTCGTCAATTCCTACAAAGATCTCCCGCTCGCGGTCTATCAAATCCAAACCAAGTATCGCGATGAGCTGCGCGCAAAGTCCGGCGTTCTGCGTGGACGCGAATTCGGCATGAAGGACATGTACTCGTTCCACACGTCCGTCGAAGACCTCGAAACGTTCTATCGACGCGCCATGGACGCGTATCTCAAAACATTTACACGTATGGGGCTCGAAGCGAAGGTCGTAGAAGCATCCGGCGGATCGTTCACGAAAAAATTCTCGCATGAGTTCCAAGTGCTCACGCCCGCGGGTGAAGACAAAATCCTCACGTCCGAGCACGGCACATTCGCACAGAATTGCGAAATTGCGACCTTGAAGGAAGGGGACAAGAATCCGGAGAACGGTGAGCCGCTGTTCTGCAGCACCGGCGTCGAAGTTGGCAATATTTTCGATCTTGGCACGCGTTTCTCCGAGCCGTTTGATCTCGCGATCACAGACGAAGACGGGAAGCGTAAACCCGTAATCATGGGTTGTTACGGCATTGGTACCACGCGGCTCGTCGGCACGATCGTCGAGGCAAGTCACGACGACAAGGGAATAATCTGGCCTGCGTCCGTCGCGCCGTACCATGTGCATTTGATCACGCTCAAAGCGAAGAGCGCGGAGATTCAAGATCGCATCCTCACCGAAGCGCAAGAATTGTACGAGAAACTCTGGTCCAGAGGTATCGAAGTCCTCTGGGACGATCGAGACGCCTCTCCCGGTGAAAAATTCGCCGACGCCGATCTCATCGGATTGCCGCTCCGTCTCGTCGTCTCTGAAAAAACATTGAAGGAGGAATCCGTCGAATGGAAGCCAAGGAATGAATCGGAGGTAAAGCTGGTCAAAATCCAAGACGTCGTCGAGGAAGTGCAGGGGATGATGGAATAATTCCTAAATATGAGATCCCCTTTTTCCGAAGTTCTCGAAGCAGCTTTGTTGCGGAATGAGCCAAAGCCCCCGTATCAATTTGATCCGGCAGCTGATCTCCCGATGCTTCATGAGTCAGATATGAACGCAATGGCGGAAGTGATGCGCACGTTTCTCGGTGGTCGCTCTGGAAATGTTTTTGGAGCAGGAATAAATAACCATAGACATCTGGGGTTTTTCCGTATCATCGTAAACGGTGCCGGCCCGGAGGACGATCCAAATCGCTTCGAGCTTTTTAGAACAGACTTCAAGAATGGTTGGTTTGATGAGGTAAGACTACGTCTAGAGGATGGCCGGGATATCCAGATTTTTCCTCGAGGGAAAACGATCCCGCTTCTTATCCATGGTGCGTATGTCGGCGTTCTCCTTCTGACAGATGCGGATAAGTGTGATTTTGGCGGAAGACAGTTTGCATTGTTCATGCAACCAAAACCGGATTTTGATGGAGAACCACCTTATGATTTTTTCATAAGAGCATTGAGCGCACCCGTATCGGAGGAGCAAAAAATCTCCCGCTAGGGGAGATTTTTTTCTGTTTACTGCTTACCGTTAACTGTTCACTTCTTACATCGCTGGTGCAGCGGGTGTGGTCGTAGCAGGCGCCGTCGGAGCCGGAGCTGCTGGAGCCGGAGCCGCTGGAGCTGCCGGAGCTGGGGCGCTCGGGGCAGGTGCCGCACCTCCCGTGCGCTTCAGAGCATCCTTAAGACCCTTGCCAGCTTTAAACTTGGGCACGGTGACCGCCGGGATCTGAATCTTCTGGGTCGGAGACTGTGGGTTCACGCCCATGCGCGCGGCGCGCGTTTTGGCCATGAAGGCGCCGAATCCGGCGATATTGACCTCTCCGCCGCTTCGGAGCGTGGAAGTAACCAAGTCGACGAAGGCCTCGACCATGTCCTCGGCCTGCTTTTTGGTCACGCCGACCTTGTCAGCAATTTGATTGATGAGCTCTGCCTTGTTCATAAAACAGTTAGCTATGAATGATTGATAGCCCCATCATACCGAATTTGGCTGGGTTACGCAATTTCTGGAGGCAGAGGGTTATGTGGGAGTCAAGTAGGGTAGCGAAATCACACCGGAATGGAGGTATTAATCGAGTGGTCGTTTGGGACGCATCATCCATCTTGACAAAGCCATAGATCGGGACCACGCTGGATGATGCACCTTCAAAGGAGGAGCAATGTCCGACATCGAGATCGTGATCCTTCCCCGTCAGACCATGACGTGGGAACAGTTCTGTCGTGAGACCCCGCCGCTGTCCATCGCCCTCGATGGCATGGTGCGCGGAGGTCCCGCATGGGACGAGCGCACGCTTCACGTCAACTTCGATCATCACGAGGGCGTGGTGCGCGAAGCAACGATGAGCACGGCAATGCAGGTCTACTTCGCCATCAAGGGCGGACTCATGGACCGGTTCCGTGGCAAGGCGCAGATCTACATCAACGATCCGGATCAGGACACCGCCTTCGCGGTCTGGCTCCTGCTCCACCACAAGCAGTTCGACGGCGTACAGAGCCATCCGACGATCAGCCGGCTCCTCGCGCTCAACGACCGTTGGGACATCACCGGCGGCGCATTCCCGATGAGCCTCGACAATGAGCGCGTGCGCCAGCACAACTGGGTCTTCGCGCCGTACAGCGAAATGCGGAAGTCCGGGGAGCTCGCGCAAGCGGGCGAAGCAGCGATCCGCAACACCCTCCGTGCCGTGCTCGACAACCTGACCAAGGCCTTGCTCGGCGAGGCCGGGGAGAAGGAGCTCGACACGCGTCACGAGATCTTGTGCGCTATTCCGCATCTCGGCTTCCGCATCATCGATGAGATCGGCGGCAACGAGGCGCGCTACGACCTCTTCTCGAAGGGCCTGCTCGACGGCTATGTGAGCCTCGTGGCGCGGCGTCCGGACGGACGTTTCGTCTACACCATCGGTCGGCGCTCGCGCTACGTCGACTTCCCGGTGAAGGAGCTCTACGTCTGGCTCAACTGGGCCGAGGAGATGATGTCGCCGCACGGCTGGAACGGCTCCGATCTCATCGGTGGTTCGGACCGCGAGCTCGGCAGCGGTCTCTCCTGGGAGCGCATCCGCGACATTGTCGAGCGCTACTTCAGTGCACGAGAGGGTCACAAGTACGCCGTCGTCCACCCCAGCGGCTTGCGTCTCACGCAGGATGAGATCGACAATGGCTGGCTCATCCTCGTCGAGTACTTGATGGCTCGCAAGGAACAGAGAAGGAAGCCCGAGGCCTCCATCTTGTAGGAACATCGACACACATAAGCCCGCCCAATGTTCTCGGCGGGCTTTTTCAATAAACGAAAAGCGCCCCGTAGTATTGCGGGGCGCGTAGCAGCGAGCATGGGTCAGACGATCAGACCCCTAGCGGAAAGGACGGAGAGGTCGGACCCCGCGAAAGGGGATTCTGTGATGTTCCCCTCGCTCGCGGACCTGTTCCTGAAGATGCTTGTTGATCTTGTCGCGAAGCTTCTTGGCCTCGACAGCATCGGCCCATCTTGCGTTGGTGCGCTCGATCTCGGCTTGAAGCGCGGTCGGCTTCCTGTCGGTCACTTCGTCTTCTCCTGATTCTTGCCCAGACGGGCTGTCGGAGGAAGCGCGCTGCCCCATGTCAGCACGACGGCTGCTCGTTCGAGCTTTGCCGCATCGGCCGAGAGGCGGTCCGCCCACTCCTTGTACTCGGGAGAGTCGCTTCCCCAGAAGGATCCATCAGCACGGCGGAACTTGTCGCCTCGCGGCATGTCACTTCTCCTCGCTCATGGATACCACCCGTCGAGACGGTTGAGATCGACGGGCGTCGAGAATGCCTCGATCAGCTCATCGATCTTGGGCGTCGGGGCGACACGAACCGGACGACGGCTGAAGTCGGGCGGTGGAAGTGCGCCAGAGCCGGTGAGGCTCGGCTCGATGGCCGCAGTCCACAATGATCCGCAGCCTTCTGGAAGACGTCGAACCTTATTGGTCATTTCTGCCTCCAATGAGACTTTACGATTCTATTTGATGTACGTCAAAACCCGCCATTCGACTGGTTTTGTATGACGATGACTAAGTTGCATCGGGGTCTGACCCCGTTATCCACGATTCTTCGGTGGCGGGCTTGCTCGTTATGAAAGCGAAACGCGCTCCCTAGAACGGGGGCGCGTGAGGGGGTTAGCACCGTCGCTCGACGAGCTTTTCCGCGAATCGGCGGAAGAGCTCCTTCTGCGCGGGAAGGATCCTGTGCTCGGTCAGGTGCTCACCGAGAACCCGCCGCATCTCCGGCAGACAGCGATAGCTGGTGATGGATGGATGTGCATGCGTCGGTTCGAGCACGCGGTACATCTCCATGAAACTCAAGGTCTCGGCGACGGGTTCAGAGTCGTACGCTCCGGGCTTGCCGCGGATCTTGAGTCGACGCGTGAGCCGCTCGGTCATCGCCTGCACCTCATGGAGAACCGAGAGCAGGGCTTGGTCCGTGAAGGAGCGATCTCCGTTGGCATGTACGATGCCGGCGATCAGGTCGTACGTCGAGAGGGTATTCACGGAGCTTGCAACCGGCATGTCACTTC
>CAYGDS010000078.1:0-5378 GCA_964348595.1 uncultured Gammaproteobacteria bacterium
TCCCGGACAACACCGCAATCAAATTATCAGCTGCGAGCTTACTCATGGCCTGGCGCGCCTCAATCGTGGCGCTTGCCGTGTGGGGCGTGATCACGATATTGCGGAGCCGGCGCATCGCCATGGAAATTTTCGGTTCGAACTCAAATACATCGATACCCGCGCCGGCGATTTCCTTCTTCTGAAGTGCCGCGATCAAAGCGTTCTCGTCCACGACGGGGCCGCGCGCCGTATTGATGAGATACGCCGTTTTCTTCATGAGTTTGAGCCGCCGCGCATCGATCAAATGGCGTGTCGATGGGAGGAGCGGCACGTGCAGTGACACAAAATCCGCGCGTCGCAGAAGCTCGTCAATCTCCAGGTACTCTGCGAGCTCTTCTTTCTCGATTTTTTCGTTGCGCTTCAAATCGCTGTACACGATCTTCACGCCGAAGCCGTCGTACAGACGCTTCACCACACCCTCGCCGATGCGACCCGTGCCGATGATCCCAATCGTCTTGCCGATGATGTCGGTCCCGAGCAGAAGCTGCGGGCCCCACGCCTTGTATTTTCCGGCACGCGCAAACGCGTCAGCTTCCGCGATGCGATGCCCGAGCGCGAACATGAGGGCGATCGTGTGCTCAGCCACCGTCTCGGACACTTCCGGTGATGGGGTATTTGTCACGACGACGCCTCGCTTCTTGGCCGCGGCGAGATCCACGTTATCGAAGCCCACGGCGTAGTTCGCAACCACTTTCAGATTCGATCCTGCAGCCGCGAACACTTCTTCATCGATCTTATCCGTCAGCAGCGACAGGAGTCCGTCGACGCCCTTCACGCGTTTTAGTAGTTCTTTGCGCGGGATCACTTGATCCTTTTCGTAGATCGAGACCTGGTGGCCTTTCGATCGTAGAGCTTTTATCCCAGCGTCGGGGATCTCACGAGTGACGAATATTTTCATAATGATGATGTCAGATGTCAGAACTCAGATGTCAGAAACGGAGGCTGCATGATGATGTCAGATGTCAGAAGTTATTCGGATTTCAGACGCTTTACGGCGGAGACGAGCATCGAGGTGATCTGATTTAACTCGTCCCCAATGATACTCCCATTGGAAGCATCCATGTAACGGGTTCTGACCAGGAGTTTTAACCAGTATTCGCATTCACGTGCGCTCTTAAGAGATATTTCATAAAATCGTTTGAAATCAGTCCTTGATCCAGTTCCCCGGGCTTCGTGGATATTTGCACCAATTGAGGTTGCCGCACGAACAAACTGATTCGCCATGATCCTTGAGGATGTATCACGTCGGAGGGATTCTATAGCTCCAATGACAGTGACGCTGAATTCGAAAGATCGTACACGAATATCATGACTCTTTGTTTCCTCCATACAGATTCCGACATCTGACATCAGGGATCTGACATCGTGAGTGGATTAATGGTCGATAATTCTGACATCTGGCATCTGAGTTCTGACATCGTTTGTAGGATCCTCATCCAGATTCTGACATCTGACATCAGAGATCTGACATCAATTATGATAGGAGCGCCTGCAGTGTGAACTTCCTCCCCGGATGCGCAATCTTCGCCGCTGCGATCTTGATGAAGGGTAAAAGCGCGTTCACGACGACAAGGAGCAACACTTGTTTAGGGACGACCCCTTGCGCTTTGAAAAATTTATCGGCGACGAAGAGCGCGAGCGTGTTATTCAGATACAGCATGCACAAGGCGATCGTGATGCGTTCGGCGGGCTTGCGCCACGGCGTGATGAAATACGCGGCCCAGGTGAAGGTGCCGAGGAGGACAGTCGAGGCAATGAGAAACACGACATCGCGCAGGGTGATCGTAATCGGCGTGCCGGTTTGCGTGTTCGCCACGATGCCCACGATGAGCAGACCGAATGCCGCCACAGAAATATTGCGCCAATGCTGATCATGCTTTGCGACAAACTTTGGCGTCGCGCGTTTCACGAGCATCGCGAACACGAACGGTGCGGCGATCGTGAGCAAGAGCGACCAGAACATCTGGAGCGCCGGGATCGGTACTGCTTGTCCGACGGCGATCTTCGTCACAATTGGGATCGTGAAGGGGGCGAGAAGCGAGGTCACCGTCGTGATGACGAGCGCAAGTGACGTTTTGCCGCCAAAGAACTCCGCCATGAGCGCGATCGTCATACCCGTCGGCATAGCGCCCATGATGAGCAGCGCGATGGACCAGGATGGATCGAAGAGACGCACCGGCAAGTACAGGGCAAATGGCAGAATGACGAGCATGTAGATCGAGGTGATGAACAGCATGCGCCAGTCATGGGCGTATTCGACGATCTCGCTGAGCGAAAGGCGAAGGCTGGAAAAGAAAAAAACGAGGATGAGGAGTTGGGTGGACCATTGGTTGATCGGCTGAAACACGCTCGGGAACGCGAGGCCCAAGAGAAATGCTAAGAGAATGACGGAGATTTGGTTTTCAACGATGAGCTTGCGTACGTTCATAGCTGTTTGAGCGGGACTTTTTTGAGGAACAGTATACCAGGGAACCCTTTAAGGATGCCCACCTTGGCTCCCATATGCGTGATCACACCGTGTGCATTCAAGGCTCCCGTGCGCAGGGCAACATCAAGCCGCTTCCCCTTGGCGAGCGCGCCCACAAGGCCGCTCCCGAATGCATCGCCAGCGCCCGTCGTGTTCACACGCTGGCCCTTGAGCGTTCCGACGAACCAGGTCGTGCCATGTGCATACGCGTACGCACCATGTTCACCATGCGTGACGATGAGAACACCTTTGAGACTCGTTGCAATCTTACGCATGACGCCGGGCGCGTGCCGTGAAGGAAGCCCCGCGAGTTCTCCCGCCTCTTCTTTGTTCAAGATCAGTACATCCGTGCGGCGCAGATACGGAGCGAGTCGCGCAAATCCAAGTGCGAGTTCTCCCGCTCCCGGATTCCACGCGAGTTTGGCGCCTGTGCGATACGCTAACGCAAAAACGGATTCGAGGAGTCGCGCGTTGCCGCCGAAGGATGTGCCGTAGATCCACGCGGGTTTCACGTTGCGCGGCAGATCTCTTGCATCAAGATATTGCGAGGCCCCGCGATGCGTGAGAATGCCGCGATGGCCGCTCCCGGCGACAAGAATAATTGAATACGCGCTCTTCTCGCCCTTCGCGCGTTTGATGTGAGAGGTGTCCACATGCTCGCGCTTGAGATCACTCATGATCATCTCGGCGGTCATGTCATCGCCGACGCGCGCGACGCACGTTGTCTTGAGCCCGAAGTGCGCAAAGGTAACAGCCGCGTTTGTCGCTCCGCCGCCCGTCGCGAAAGTGAGCTCATCGATGCCGAGCTTGGATCCAAGCGGAATGCACGCGTCGATGCCGTCAGGGGCATGCGAATCTTTTTGCTCTTCGAGCATCTTGCTTTGGATGAAAACGTCCTGCGTCGCAGAGCCGATCGTGAGCACGTCAAAGGACTTCATGGGGGGATTTTAGCACCTTTTCGTACTCCGTGCGGTACGAAGCCCGCAATTCTGTCACATGTCTAACACACAAAGAACTGTAATTTTCCCCTAGATTAGCCAAAATAATTTGGCTAACCTTAGCGTAGAACAATTGTTCGGCACCATTGACAAAACAGCTATTATATGTTATCCTGGCTCGTTCTAGTTGTAATGGGCCTAAGCGCTCGCTTAGCAGAAATGGGGGTGTCGTAGCACCTCGACAATTAAAGACACAAGCCAGTCCTTCTACGAAAGGGCTGGCTTTTGTCTACTCACGACCACGGTGGTCGTGAGTAAGAACAGGTGAACCCCCGATAAACCAGCACCAACGCTGGAGTCGGAGGTCGAAGGTGGAGGAACCATGGCCACAATCATGTACATCCAGTCGATCATGCTCGCGATCTCGCTCTACCTCCTCGTGTACTCGGAGGTGCTGACCCGTCAGCCGATGACCCTGAGCGAGTGGGCCCAGCTGCGCGAGCGGGGTCTGAAGGATCGGCCCGGACCGTTGCACGCAGCGATCCTCGCAGCCTTCTTCTTCGCGCTCGGCGGCTCGGCGTGCTTCTTCGCTTGAGCTGAACCGAGCTCAGCTCGGTTGAACGCTCGTTCCTCGCTCCTTCTCTCTGGACCTCGTCTGTGAAACGACGAGACTCCTCTTGGACTTCTGACTAATCCCGCATGTTGCGGGAAGGTCGGAGGCCGAAGACGGAGGAATGAATGTTCATCAAGCTGACCACGTTCAAGTGGGAGGGTTACAGGACGACTGGTTCCGAAACGGTCGAAGTGGTCCAAGTCCAGGCGCTGTCGTACCTCGACAAGAAGCTCGTCGAGGCTCTCGAGTTTGGGAGCCGCTCCCAGTGGTGGTTCAACAAGGGAGGAGGGCCCGACCTCGTGGTCCTGCTCTTCGCTCACGGAGAGGTCTGCCACTTCGCGTTCTCGGGCCTGGGCTACGGGACCCACTCCTTCATCAAGGCACTGGAGACGTTCGACGGCCTCACCCGCCACAATGGCCGGCAGCCCGACATCGGCCCGAACTTCTCGTGATCTCTCAACGGTGTGCCCCTGCACCGACAACAAAAACTTCTCAGGGGACTCTTCTTGGACTTCTGTCGCGTGATTCGCATGGTGCGAATTTTACGCGACGGAGGTCAAAGCTGGAGGAATACATGAACAATCTATTCGGCCTGTGCCTGGTTTTGAGCATCCTGCTTCCGGCCTGTGCTCCGACCGATCCGCCCGAGCTCCGTATCCACTGGCTTCACACGGAAGATCTGGGCTCGTTTGGCCGCAGCGACGTCGGCGTGAACGCCATCTACTACAACTTGGATGCGGATGATCAGCTCTGGGAGCTCCGCCCCAACGACTTCCGTGTCGTGATGGGTAACGACGAGCTCCCGCCCAGTCGCTACAGCGTCGCGTTCGTATCGCCCGACCTGGTGGAGGTTCGCTTCACTCGGCCGCTCGATACGCCTGCCCACGTCACGCTCGCGGCGATGATCGCGGTCGAGCCGTGCCTGGCCGACAACGGAGACCCGGGTCTCCGCAGCATCTCGCGCAGCGGCTACCGCGGTGAGTGCTGGATGGACTGAACCGAGCTCAGCTCGGCTAACGTGCGCACCTTCGCCGCTCTGGATCTCGTCCCGTATAGCGCTTGCGCTTCTACGGGACGAGACTCCTCTTGGACTTCTGTCGCGTGAGGCATGGTGCCTTTTACGCGACGGAGGTCAAAGATGGAGGAAACGCATGGACGGACTTCTCATCATGGTCGGTTTGATCACGAGCGCTCTCATCCTTCACAGGCCGCTGAGCTTCCTCGTCGATGCGGTCCTCGAGTTCGTCCTGGTGGTGAACAACACCAACAAGGCCCTCGCGGTCGCTCTCGAGCTCGCCAGTCGCAACGATCCGAAGCGCGA
>CAYGDS010000079.1:0-5374 GCA_964348595.1 uncultured Gammaproteobacteria bacterium
ACCTCTGACCTTCACAATGTCAATGTGACGCTCTAACCAACTGAGCTAGCCGTCCAATTTTTGTGCAAGAATCTTAGCTATTTTCCCGCCGCTCGTCAATGCCACGCCTAGGGCGACGCGTGTTGGCGACGTGCCTGCGTGCGTGTGCTATACTCACCTCATCAATCATTCACCCATCTCCCAAAGCCCGTTGTATGGAAGAAAACAAAATGAAAGCGACTGGTCGCAAGCGGCCCATAAAGGCCGGTGCCTCGCCGATTCCATGTGGACCGGGGAGCTCGTGCGGTCACGAAGGGGGAGCATGTGGCCCGAGCGGATGCCAGGTCCGCTACGTCGGACCCGTTTCGCATCTGCGAGATCATTTTGCGATGCACGCGGCACGGGGTGCAACACATGTGTGGGCAGCCGCGGTGATCACCGGATTGTCACTCGTTGTGACGGGCGCGCTCGCGTTTACCGTCGTCGAGGCCAAGCAGAGCGATCGCGATGCGGCTCTCGCACGCAAGAACGCCACGCGCGCGGATATCGAGCGCATCATGAACAAGCTTGATGAGATCGAGCAGGTATCAAAAGAAACGCGCGCGATCCTGATGCGACAGTTCCCGGCCCCCACATCGCAAGAAGTGATGGATGGGACCATGCCGGACGCGGGAGCGGATACGAGCACACAGTAAACATCAATGATCCAAAAAACCCCCGTCGAGCTGAGCTCGACGGGGGTTTTGTATTGACAATCAATGACAAATAGGCGAGGGTATGCGCCGGAGGAAGTGATGGAGATCACCGAGAAGTCGATCGTGGAGGTGAGCGAGTGGAGTGCGGCCTCGAACCGGGGTGACACTGGCGAGGTCATCGAGGTCTATCGGATGGACGGAAAGGTTGCAGAAGCGCGTGTGCGTTTCGGTCCGCATGCCTATAAACGGGAGGAGCGCATCTCCGCTCAAGACCTCAAGGTCTTGTCCGCATGGCCCCTCGCGGCACGTTGCGACTTCCTGTTCGGTCGTGGGAACCCCCACAGTACCTACTCCATCAACGAACCCTTCGGAGAGAAGTCCGTGTGCATGCACGTGGCGCACGACGGACACGAGCCGCCGAAGGCTACTCGCCGCATTCTCCTGAATGCCTGGGGTGCCGTCTGTGAGTTCGATGCCTGCGAAGAGCACGAGTCGCACGATGGCTACTGCATGGACATCATTCCTTGGGGCGAGAAGTGGCGCAAGAAGTAGTCTCTCTGAGCACCAGCAGGTGCTCTTTTGCTTTATACGCCATTGACTGGATCCAGACTTTTACGTAAGCTCTTCGCACAATTTAGCCATTCCGACCCGTAGAAACCTTCGGTTCACGGGTCTGGAACGTGCGAAGTTTACGTTCCGGGATCGTCTAACGGTAGGACTAATGCCTCTGGAGCATTGTATCTTGGTTCGAATCCAAGTCCCGGAGCCAACGCAAAAAAAGCCGAGTCAAGCTCGGCTTTTGCGTTGGTGACGGGACGCGGGGTTCGAAGGGTATCGAAACGAGTGAATGGCTTCACTCGGTGAGAACCCGGGCGAGGAGAGGAGGAGTGAGGTTCTAGTTGATGCGCCGAACGACGGGCGACGAGGAATCCAAGTCCCGGAGCCATGCAAAATCCGCCTTCAAAAGAGGCGGATTTTGATATACGCTTTGTGATATGGAACGCATTAAGCGGCCGCGCACAAAAACAACCCTATTTCTCGTTTCTTCGGTTGATGGAAAGATTTCTAGCGGTGATTCCGATCGGCTTGATGTGGATCGTGACTGGAAGACGATTCCAGGTGTGAAGGAGGGTTTGTCTCAGTATTACGATCTTGAGCGGAAGACCGACCTTTTCTCAATGAACACTGGGAGAGTGATGGAGAAGATCGGAGTCAACAATCTGAAACAGGAGCCTAAAAAGATGCCGGTTTCCTTTATCATCATAGACAGCGAGCCGCATTTAAACGCGCGCGGCGTTACCTATCTCTCAAAATGGGTGAAGCGGCTGTATCTCGTCACCACTAATAATAAGCATCCCGCGTACGCGCTTCAAAAGAAGCTTGGGAATATCGAGATTCTTCATTACAACCGAAAAATCGATTTCGCTGAATTATTTGAACGACTAAGACGAGTTCATGGCATAAAGCGCCTCACCGTCCAGTCAGGAGGAACGCTAAATGCGACACTGGTGCGCAGCGGCCTTATTGATCGTTTTTCACTCGTGATAGCTCCACTGATTGTTGGCGGTACGACAACACCAACATGCGTTGACGGCGAGGCGCTCCATAATGTAAGAGAGCTCACGAAATTGAAACCGATGAGGCTTGTAACATGTAAGAAGCTAAAGCATTCTTATGTGCATCTCACCTACGACGTGTTGAACTAATAGTCGCAGTAGGTTCTAACCTCATCCACGATTCGGAGCCAACGCAACAAACCGGCGCAAGCCGGTTTTTGCGTGCATGCTATGATGTCGCCATGCCACGTCGCCCAAAACAACGTCAGCCGCTCCTCATCCTCCCGTTTGATCATCGGAGCTCGTTCGCGCGAGATCTTTTGGGATACGAGGGTCATCTCTCTCCCGTGCAAAAAGCCAGGATCAAAGAGCTAAAAGCCATGGTCTACGCCGGCTTCGAAAAAGCGATCAAGGACGAGGCGCATCCAGAATGGTTCGGCGTGCTCATCGACGAGATGTACGGAGCCGAACTCTTGAAGCGCGCAAAGCACCGAGGCGTAACCGTTTCCGTTACCACGGAACAGAGTGGGCAAAAAGAATACCACTTTGAGTATGGTCACTCGTTCCTTTCGCATCTCGACACATTCAAGCCAGCGTATGCGAAAGCTTTGGTTCGATACAATCCCGTCGACACGGAACTGAATAAGCGCCAACTCACGAGAATCGCACAGCTATCCAAGGCATGCAAAAAGCGCGGCTACGGGTTGCTCTTAGAATTGCTCGTGCCGCCGACAGAGCAGGACATCGCACGTGCGGGATCCAAGGCTGCCTTTGATCAGACGCTCCGTCATATGCTCACGGCGCAAGCGATCAAAGAAATAAAGAGACGCGTTCGCGTCGATGTTTGGAAACTCGAAGGGATGTCCACCGCGGGCTGGAAAACGGTGTTGGCGGCACTCGGGCCAGACGCGCGCGTCATTGTCCTTGGTCGTGGAGAAGGAGCGGCGCGGGTGCGCGAGTGGCTTACGGACGCGGCGCGTTTTGATCAAATCATCGGCTTCGCCGTTGGACGCACGATCTTCGCCGCGCCGCTCGGGGGCTATCTTAAAAAGCGCCTCACAAAGGACCAAGCCATCTCGCGCATCGCATCATCGTTCAAAAAGTACGTGAATCTGTGGAAGCGAGCGAAGGGACTTTGACGTCTACGGGCGCAACCCTTGCTTCGATGCAAAATACTCAGTCGAGCGCTGTAGGCTCTGAAACGTGCCCGCATCTGACCAAAACCCTCGCACAGGTCGCGCCGTGAGTTTCCCTTGGCGCAAGTACACATTATTCACATCCGTGATTTCAAGCTCACCGCGTCCCGATGGTTTGAGCGCCTTGATGATCTCGAACACCTGATGGTCGTACACGTAGAGACCCACCTGCGCGAAATTCGATTTTGGATGCTGTGGTTTTTCCTCAATCGTGAGCACCTGGCCCGCACCCCCGAGCTCGATGATGCCGAATCTTTGTGGGTCGTGTACAGTTTTGTAGAAAGCCATTGAGCCCGATTGAAACGATGAGATCGACGCATGGAAATTCTCATCGAACACATTGTCACCCAAGATGACGGTACAGTTGTCTCCGTCGACGAAGTCCTCGGCCATGGCGAGTGCATGTGCAATCCCACCCGCTTCATCTTGAATGCGATACGTGAAGTGACAACCAAACGCGCTGCCCGAACCAAGCAGGTTCATGAAATGTCCTGCGTGATCAGGACCCGTCACAATCATGATGTCGCGTATGCCCGAGTCGAGCAGGGTCTGCAGGGGATAGAGCACCATCTGTTTGTTAGCGACCGGCAAGAGGTGTTTGTTTGTCGTGGCCGTAAGTGGCATGAGCCGCGTACCTTTGCCGCCGGCGAGAATGACACCCTTCATACCTTTCGAGCCTGATGTCAGATCTCTGATGTCTGATGTCAGATGATGGGAGTTATGTGCCTGCAGGAAAGAAGAATTCTGACTTCTGACATCTGACATCTGACTTCGTTTTAGGTTCTGTGCATAGCGAATCATGGTGTCCCTGAGCGCAACGTCGACGGGTCGCATCTCGATACCGAGCGCCTTCAGCCGTTCACTTTGCATGATGCAATTCGATCGCTTCTTCACCGCGAGTCCTCGCGAGACGAGATCCTGCTCCGTGATCCACTCGTTCTTGTGATTCGGATCTACGTACTGCTCGTAGAGCGCGATCAGATCGCGGTGGCGCATGATGCCCGGATTCACGGTATGGAAAACCCCCGTGCCGTGCTTTTGGATGAGCTTGTAGCAGGCATCGATCAAGTCACTCAAAATGGTCACGCTGTTCGCCACGTCGATGACCTGCTTGAAGCTCGCAATTTTGTCGATCAAATTTGCCGGGCTCGGGCGCTCATCGATCGGCATGCGCAAGCGCGCGATGCCGACATTCGGCAGCGTTGTGAGCATGAGATCCGCCGCGTACTTTGAACGCGTGTACACGGCACTCGGATTTGCATGATCCGTTTCCGTCCAACCTTTCGGATCCGGTGACGGACCGTAGAACACGCAGCCTGTTCCAAGGTGGAGGAGATACACGCCGCGTTCCTGGCAGGCCTCGGCGATCACAAGCGGTAGGATCGTGTTCCCTTGCACGGTCTCAACTTGGTTCGACTCACACCAGTCTACGTTCGGTTTGCCGACGATGCCGGCGGCGTTCAAAACTGCATCCGGCTTGTGCTTGTCGATTTCGGCAAGAACATCGGCCTTGGAGCTAATCCACGCCTCCGAACCAACGGCATCAGGCCATGCCTCGAGCATGCGCTTTCCTATGTAGCCTTGAGCTCCAAAAATCAGAATTTTCATAGCAGATCATCATATGTCATTCCCGCGCAGGCGGGAATCCAGGCCCTGGATCCCTGATCGCGCAGGAGACAATCAGCCCTTTCTTAGCAGGTTTTCAAGCAGGAATCGAACTCTCGCGTCAACCCCCCGGGGGTCGGGTCGAGACGGTTGACAGCCCTGGGATGGCTGCGTTAAGAAGGTGCCACACCATAAGGAAGGTCAGTCATGCCCAATTGCAGCAAGTGCAACGACACAGGCGTCATCGAGACCGGCAACAACGATCTTCCCTGCGATTGCCCGGCAGGGGACACGGCGCTCTTCAACGAGGCCGGCGTGCCAGGAGGGCCGGTCACCGGGGCCC
>CAYGDS010000080.1:0-5374 GCA_964348595.1 uncultured Gammaproteobacteria bacterium
GTGAAGTACCGAGACACAGGCCATGGTCGCACCTTTCGTTTCCTGTACAGCCTTGTTGGCTCGTTTCACCGCCTCGATCAAGGCAAACGCCTTTTTTCCGATCGTCGGATCGAGAGCCAAAATACCTTCCACCATTTTTGTCATCGCCACGCGACGCTCAGGGGTGTCGGTTGCCCGTTTCATTAACTGCTCGACGAGGGCGCTCTGGAGTTCGGCGGCCGCCGGAGCTTCAGCGAGATTTTTTTTGTACCCTTTCGGAATCTCCGTCGAAGCGACCTTGGAAGCCAGGTCGGGGCGCCCGCCCATGCCTCCTGCGCCATCGAGAGCGCCGATCATGCGCGTGGCGGGATCAAACAGAATCTGGTCCTCGTTCGGGCCTGCGCCTTCCTTGTTCGCGTCTTTCTTCTCCATTGTTCCTGCAACTTCAAATCCTTCGAAGCCCTGAACCTCAAACGCTTCGACGACGTCCGGTGTTTGGATGGTTTCGAGCTGTTTCTTCAGCAGGGCATCGTATGGAGTCGGCGGCGGGCCTTTTCTCTCAGCTGTCGGCGGTTTGATGCTTGCGATATCAACGATACGGGCTCGTTCGCCCGGCAATGGAGGACGACCGAGCGCAGCAGCCGGGATCGGCGGGGGACCCTTCTTCTTCCGCGCATCATTTGGGATGGGCGGAGGGATGGCGCGCGTGGAGTTTTCGATGCTCATAAGAGAGGGATGATAGCACGATTGATGGAATATTACAAGAACAGTATGTCACGATTTTCAGCACGAGTCCTCAGGTGAGACAAGAATACCGGTCTAAGCTATCGAATATCATGCGGATGGTTGACATTTCCGTTGAAATGGGCTATGGTTCCACGTCCGCTCTTTTTCAGAACTAATCACGGGAGCAAGCACATGGACGGTACGATGCAGACGATCGTGACGCCCAAAGAGGCGTTGTCGGATCCGAGCAACCACATCCTCGTCGTCACCGGCGCGGGCATCTCCGCCGAGAGCGGGGTGCCGACCTTCCGGGGAGCGGGAGAGACCTGGCAGGGCCGGCACTTCACCGAGCTCGCCAGTCCCGAGGCGTTCGCTGAGAATCCGCGACTCATCTGGGACTGGTATCTCTATCGTCGGAACGTCGTCACGACTTGTTCGTTCAACGCGGCCCATCATGCGATCGCGGAACGCGCCCGCCGGGTTCCCGGCTCGATCACGCTCGTGACGCAGAACGTCGACGACTTGCACGAGCAGGCCGGGTATCCCGGTCATGTGACGCACTATCACGGATCGCTGTGGCACAACCGCTGCACGGCGTGCGGGGTGGAACGCGAGGAGCGTTACCTCACGTACGAAATGCTGCCGATGTCGCCATGCTGTGGAGCGCCGGAGCGTCCGGCCATCGTTTGGTTCGGAGAGGGGGTCTCCAAGGAGTCCTTCTGTCGGGCCCAGATCGGCCTGCTCCAGGCCAACGTCGTGCTCCTCGTGGGGACGAGCGGTGCCGTCAACACGGCCGTGCAGTTCGCCAGCCTCGCCATGAGCCGCGACATCCTCACCGTCTTCGTGAATCTCGAGGACGTGCCGATCCCGCGACACTACTTCGTCCAGGGCAGGGCAGGGGAGCTCCTGCCGGAGCTCCTCGGCCTCGTCTGAACCCAGCGCCCCTCCTGCAATACTGCGGAAGGGGCGCTTTGCTATCCTTTCAATTCATCTGCTCGCTTTTTCCACTTCGCCACTCTCGGGTTGTCCGGATAGAGCGCGAGGAGATCCTCATAAGAGCGGCGTCCCAAGGTTTTGGAGATCTTCGCAAGATCCTCGGCCTGGCGCTCGCGCAAATCATCAATAGAATCTTCCACCGCCTGCGCATCGACCAGCTCCTGCTCGGGGGTCGTCCCCATGCCCTTGCGATGGAACGCTTCGTCTTTGAGAGGTCGGCCTTTGGCGTCGAGGTCGCGCCCTTCCATGACGAGTTTATTTTCCGGTGCGTTCGGTCTTTCTTTCATAGGATTATCTCTTAGTGGATCGGCGGAGTTTGTCTTCAAACAATGCACGGGAAGGACTGCCTTTTTCAAGATCGATCTTTCCATCCCATTCGAAGGCTCCATGCGCCATACCGAGTTTGCCGATGTGGAATGCGTTCTTTTCGATCCGAGTTGCCTCCTCTGCGCTAAGTGCCCCCGACCTACGACGGTGTGCAAATTCATCGGCGGTCATCCAGGTTTCTTCCTGTATATACCCTTCGCCCGTCACCTGGCGATAGAATTGGCAACTCTCTTCATTTTGACCGATCTGGGCCAAGTCTTGCGGCGTGACGGCTAATCCTCTCTTTGCTAACAGGTCATACTCGTCCAATAGAGCCTGGAGTTCCGGGTACGTCGCACGGCCGTTTTCGTCGATGAGCCACATGGTTTCTAAGCGCTTCACCGCGTTCTCTTTCGCGTTGTTGATTTTACGCTTGATGTAGACTTCGAGGTTTTGTTCTGCGAGCTTCGGATTTTCCCGTACGTTCAAACCGGATGCGGCCTCCTCCATATCCCATCCAAATCCGTACCCCTGCCAGACATAACCGCCCAAGTCGATGTTCGCTTTCGTTTTGATTTCCGCGACGCCAAATTTGTCGTAACTCTCGAGCGATCCTGCCAACATTTTCGTGGCCAGCCCGTCGCCTTGGTACTCGCTTGTTAGCTTGAACGAGTAATGTCGAACTGATTTCTTTTCGCGCTCGCCTTCCGTTGTTTTCTCCGTCACTATTTCGAATCCTCGTTCCACGGTTCCCATGTTCTGGTTTTTTTCATCCGAAAAGTTCAGGTTCACTCCTATAGACAGATGCTTCTGTCCTTCTTTTCCAACGGCGAACTGGATTTTCAATGCTTCCGTCGACGCAGATGGTTTGAGTCGCTTATCGTATTGACCTAGATTGAACGATTGCACGACCTCACGCGTATGAGGACCGAACATTTCTTGCAGGGCGACGAGCTTTTCTAGGCTCGAGCTTTCGAGCAGGAGCGGACCTTCTTCACCGAGAGGCTTGGAGACGTCCATCTGGACGGCTTTCAGCGATTCGCGGTAGCCGGGGTCGTTCATGACTTTTACCGCGTAGGCGGCGCCGAGCTTTTTGGTCAGTTTTTCCTTGACCATCGCCTGTACCTCATTGTCGCCAGAACCGAGCATCACTTCTAGGTCCTCGAGACTCGCCGATCCCTTGAACATATTGTCGACCGCCTGCTCCGCGAGCTTGCGCGTTCCCTCGCGGTCGACGGCGAGTGATTCTGCAAAAGTCTGCGCATCGAGCGAGGCCGTTGGCAGCTCCGCTTCCAGGGTTTTTTGCATCGGCCGTTTTCGCTCAGCGGCTGGTGCTTCGAGATCCGCAAAGAAGTCGTAGGTTGGCGCGGTAGTGGTCTGCGGCGTTTCTGCTGAGGGTCCGTAAGACGCGAGGTAGTCATAATGGGCCGCCTTCGCTTCCGCGTCCAGCGCCTGGAGGGCGTCCAGGGTGACGATGTCATCGGAGGGGACTTGCCTGCGGGTTTGCTTTATGAGCGATTGCAAATCAAACAGTTCCTCTTGCGCTTCCTGTTTCAGATCACGCGTTTGTTCCTTTATCGGGATCGGCCGTTCCGATCGCTGTTCTGCGGGTGCGAGTGAATTACTTTGAGGCATATCGTAGGAGGATGGATTCGGTCTTTCGGCGAACGGCGCGCATCCGTTTGCGGAAGCGTTCCCAGTGGACTTTTTGCTCGGAAGGGATGCGGCGGCGCGTTTTTTTCATAGTCACGATTTTTCGAGCCGGCGACGAACCTTCTCGATTTCATCTTCGTCCGATGTTTGTGCGCTCGCACGCAAAATGCCCAACGTCTTTACACGGATGCGCTTGAGCTTTTCATGAAACTTTTTGTAGGCGCCATTCAGATCCGGCATAGGGACATCGTACAGCCACGTATCTATTTATGATACTCCTTCTTTCGCATGATCGTCTCGGCGCGGTAGAGCTGCTCAAGCAAGACGATGCGCGCGAGCGAGTGGGGGAGGGTTTGCTTTCCGAACGAGAGCACGAGGTCCGCTCGATCTCTCACCGATTGATCCAGGCCCCATGAACCGCCAATCATGAAAACGATGGGGCGTCCGCTACTCGCTTCGGTTTCAAGCTTGGTGGCGAACTCCGACGATCCGAGATTTTTTCCCTTCTCGTCGAGGGCGATCACGAATGAGTCAACGGGTAGACCTTTGACCAGGGATGCAGCTTCGATCGTTCTGGTTTTGTGTTCATCGGGCCTGGCACTTCCGCTGTGACCCTCGGGGAGCACGACGAACTCAATCTTGGCGTAGGGTTTGAGACGGGAGGCGTAGTCCTCGATTCCCACGGTAATCCAGCTGTCCACAGGCTTGCCGATGGCTCGGATAATTAGGCGATGCATAGCGACATTTTTGAACTATTGACGACTCTTGACAAGGGTATCGGGCTCCTATAAGATTTCGACACTTGAATATTGCCATGTCCACAGGCTCGATCCCATTTCGACCTTGGACCTCTGGAGACACCGAATGCGCCTCACCTATTCTTCCATCGATCTTAGCTCGACTGCCGTCGAGCAGAGCTCGACAAAAGACGGCTAAGCCACGGAGATCTCCAGATCCCCGCATGTGCTTGGCCCCGACCAAGCACATTTTTGTTTCAGAGTGAGTTAGACAAAGATCAGGTCCGATCAAAAAAAGATCGAGCTCGATCTTTGTCCGGCTCGAGAGAGGTTCGATGAACGTCGGACCACTTGCATCTCTAACTGGACCGTTGCTTTGACAACACGAGATAGATGAAATGTATAACGATCGAAACGTTATACGTGCAAGGCATAAACACCATCGGCCCGTGAATGCGCAAGCATTTTTACGGGCCACAGAATGCAATTTCTGGTAGTTAGATAATCCTGCCATCAAGGTCCGCATCCTTAATTGTAAGTAAGGATGAGGAGTCCGGATGGCCGAAGCACGAAAGGGCGTACGGTGGATGACTTGGCAGTGAAGAGCCTAAGAAGGACGTGGCAGCCTGCGATAAGTCTCGGGGAGGTGGCAAGCAACCTTTGATCCGGGAATTTCCGAATGGGGTAACCCGGTCTGATGGAAGATCAGATCACGGCAATCTGAATACATAGGGTTGTCGAGGCAACCTGGGGAACTGAAACATCCAAGTACCCAGAGGAACAGAGAACACCGAAAGTGGTTTAGTAACTACCACGCCACACACAGCTGTTGTGGGCGGTAGTAGCTAAGCCACGTATTCCCGTAGTAGTGGCGAGCGAACCGGGAACAGCCTAAACTTCGTGGCACTTGCGCCTTCGTTGCGTAAATATCTTTGATAGTTGCGTAGCGTGGTGTGACGGCTCATTCGGCCAATGTG
>CAYGDS010000081.1:0-5320 GCA_964348595.1 uncultured Gammaproteobacteria bacterium
GTCCCGTGCTCGGGGCGCTCGGCGGAACGGGGTCGGGTGGAACGATCGGGTCGGGCGGGACGATGGGTTCGACGACGGCAGGCTCCGCAGCCGGATCACGAAGGCAATCCGTGAGCGCGGACGCCGCCGTTCGCGCAACCGCTTCGATCGCCTCGGCGGAAGCCGTGAGCGACAGACGCGCAGTGTGGTGTTCGAGGATGCGTCGCTCGAGGCGGTCGTAGTAGTGCAACTCGACCTCGGCCTCCTGCCCTACGTCGGTGACGACGCGGCGCATGCTCCCGAAGACCAGCGCGCCCGTTGACAGACCTTCCGCGATCTGATCGAGGCAGTCCACGGTGAGCACTTCGCACACACGGTCGTATGCGGAATCCGCATACATGTCCTGCAACTGAGCGAGTGTCACGGGATGCAGGTCGATGCTGCACCCTTGCTCCAGGAGTGCATTCCGCAGAGCCGTGGAGAGGTCGTCGGCGAGGTCGTCGTCGCCCTCGATCGAGTTGATGCCGAGCACGTGCATGGACTGTGCGGACGCCGTCGCCGGGAGGGCGAGGGTCGCGCAGACGAACAGGATCATGTGAACGAACGACTGTCTCATGTGTTTCTCCTTCTCTCTCACTTCTTCATCTCGAGCTTGTGCTCCGCATCACGATGCGGAATCTGGAGCACATTGGCCATGAGCTCGTCACGAAGGCGGAGCTTCGTGTCGAGTTTGCGGATGCGGCGCGCGGCGCGCACCGCAACGATGAGGCCGGCCAGGCCTACGAGCGCGAGCACCCCACCGAGCGTGGGATGGTCGTGGGAGATGAATCCCGCGGCCGATGCCAGTCCGAGGATCATCACGAAGATGCCCCCAGACATGCGATCCTGCTCCTGCGCTTTCACGTCGAAGTTTCGATCGAATTGCGCCTTTTGTTCGCGCACTGGTTCCTCCGGCTTTGATCGGCGTCGCGTAAAAGCACCATGCCTCACGCGACGTCGATCCAAGAAGAGGAAGCACGGGGCTTCCTATATGAGCATGAAATGTGCGGTTTGTCCACTGCTATCGAGAACGATCGAGTCGGCCGATGATGACGCCACCGTCCTCCTTTTTGAGGTGGAGGAGACCTATGGGCCAGGTCGGTGGATCCTTATGCAGGTAGCGGCCGAGCATGCGTGTGAGGATGAGAGCGTGTGGACGCTCGAGACTGGTACGCTTCATGCACTCGTACACGAGATCTTCGCTCGTTTCGACGATGACATCGCGGATCTTGATGCGAGGCGCCTTGCGGAGATGCTCGAATCGGACGACCGAGCTGATATGTCCCGCGTACGCGATGAGCGCAGTGGACGCACGCGTCGTCCAGCCCGTGAGGGTTTGGATGATGGCGAGATCGGCGGTACCGGCATCGAGGACGGTGTGGAAGTCCCCGATCTTGCCGAGGATGTCGTACTCGTCCTCGTGAACGAGGGTGTTGGGCTCTAGGCCGCGCATGTGACGCAGGGCGTCGGCTGCCCAGTACCTGTTCAGTCTATCGATGAGATGTGCGGAATTCACGCTTCCTCCGATGCGAGTGAACGGTGATTTTGCGGTTTTGTCAATGTATTACGCGTTGTACTCACGGAACGTGAGGTTGACGCGCGGGGTGGAAACGGTCGGGTCCTTGGGGACTCCGTGCTTCCAGTAACGCTGGGTTGTTCCGCCCATGACGAGCAGGCTGCCGTGGGCGAGCCGATACTCGACGGGTACCGGTACGAGACATCCGTGGACGGGCGTACCTGTGTACTTGAGACGGAATACGCGTTCCGCCCCGAGCGAGACGCTCGCGATGGGCGTGTCGGGCTTGATGACGGGCTCGTCGTCGGCGTGATAGCCGACCGAGTCGTTGCCATCGCGGTACAGGTTGAGAAGCACGCCGCGGAACTGGCCGCGGCTTTCTCCGAAGACCTGACCCTCGACGAGCTTGCGCATCTCGTCGAGACGCGACGGGAGCGGACGCGCCTCGTGCGAGGCGCCGGTGTAGACGTACGGGAAGTCGCCGTACCATCGGATGAGCCGGGGCTGGCGGTGGTCTTCCCACGGAACCTTGTCGATGAGCTCGGCGAAGAGCGCATCGGCCGCGGTTTTGTCGAAGAACGAAGGCAGGTAGTCGACCCACCCGCCGTTGAGAAGTGCGGTGCGCATGTGCATCTCCATCTTCGGCCACCGACACTTTGTCGGTAGGCGGAGAGGAGTCTCGTCCCGTAGAAGCGCAAGCGCTATACGGGACGAGGTCCAGAGAAGAAAGAGCAAGTTAGTGGAGGCTGAAAGCCACGAGTACGGCATGCAGCTCGTCCTGGGAACCGACGAACTTGCACCGATTCCAATCGTGTTTGTCGTCCCACAGATTCGCCGATGTGTACTCGTCGCGACTGATATCGTCGACATCAGCGGTACTGTGACCGAATGTCAACGAGTCGGGTGTTGCCTCCAAAAGATGGAAAGCTCCATACGACCCCATCAGCTTTGCCAAACGCTTGGCGCCATCGAGTGCGGTGTTTCGCGTCTTCATCTCGACGCCTCGGCTCAACTTGGTAATCTGAACCATATTGATCTCCATCTTCGGCCTCCGAATTCGACACCGTGTCGAATTGCAGAAGGCGGAGAGGAGTCTCGTCCCGTAGTAGCGCAAGCGCTATACGGGACGGACTCCAGGGGTGGCTCCTCCCTTGCGTCCCTCCTCAGGATGAGGAGGGATTGGGTGTGGAGCTAGTAGACGTCACGCAAGTAGTGCGTACCGGAATGGCCGATCTGGTACCGGACGGGGATGTTCTGGCCGACCGAGACGCTCTCGTAGAACGTCGACGATACGCTGGCCGAACCTGTCCATCCGTCGTACTCCACGCGAACGCGGTAGCTCGCCGGGACGTAGTAGCCGGACATCGTTCTGCCGACGGGGACTGGCTGCCATCGTCCCGGGGTGTAGGACCGGTCGACGACGGTACCGATGCCGTCGATCATGGGTGCACCCTCGGTATCGACGTGGTCTTGGTAAAGACTTACGCCGACGGAGACGAAGAGCGCGACCACCCCGACGATGACCAAGGCGATGAAGCTGTTCCCAAGGCAATTGTGCCTTTCCATCGATCCTCCATCTTCGGCCTCCTATGTCGACACCGTGTCGAGATAAGAAGGCGGAGAGGAGCCCCATGCCAAAGCTTGCGCGTTGGCATAGGGTCCAGAGTGTCTTGTGCGCCTCCTCCCTTTCGTCCCTCCTCAGGATGAGGAGGGATTGAGGGAGGAGCGGGCGCTACTTCTTGGGCGGGCCCAGGTGGTCGCGCACGAAGCGGGTCGCGGCCTCGAGCTCCTTGAAGGAGGAGACCTTCACGTACTGCTTGGAGCCGTGGACGGGCCCGCTCATCGGGCGGCCCTTGTCGTCCGTGCGGTACGAGAACGGGAACGTCTCGAGTCCGAGCGAAGCACGGAAGGTCCCGATGAAGAAGAGGCCGTAGGCCTCGGTGTACTCCACGCCCCAGTCGTAGCCCGAGACGTACGCGCCCTGGAGGCCGCCGTCCTTGATGACGAACGGGATGCCGTCGACGGGCGTGAAGCTCTTGCGCATCTCGACGAATGCCGAGGCGGCGGTGGTCGCGCGCAGGACTGGTGACTTGGCGAGCAAGTCGAAGGCCTTGAGCTGACGCGCGAAGGCGTCGACCTGGACCTTGCCCTCGAGGCAGACGCTGCTCGCGGCGAGCCACCAGCACGTCTCGCAGTCTGCGTCGCTCGTCACGAGCGAGGTCTCCGCGCGCACCTGCTCGACGGCCGCCTCGGTGTAGGCGGCGTGGAGTGTCGCGGCGAGCTTCTGCTTGTCGCGCGGGATCATGTCGAGGGCGCAGGCGATGCCGGCGTCGAAGCCGGGGGCCGCCTCGAGCATGTACGGCACGCGGCCGACGAGTGACTTCTCGCTGTCGATGTAGGCGGGCCAGTTGCCGAGCACGGCGACGCGCAGCACGTTCATGCGCACACGGATGCGCAGGTCCTCGAGATCGTACGTCGTGAATCCGTCGTTCATTCTGTCCTCCATCTTCGGCCTCCGTCCCGTAAAATTCGCACCATGCGAATCACGGGACAGAAGGCGGAGAGGAGGTCCGTCCGCGCAGAATTGCGGGACGGACTCCAGATGATCGCGGCTAGGCCGCGGAAGGAACGGTTGCGGGGCAGATGCAGCGGGCCGTGGAACGGATGTCCTCCTCGGTCTGGATGCCGCAGCAGGTGAAGCAGACGGGCAAGTCTTGATCCTCATCGCGCGAGCGATTAAGGGACAATGCGTCTTCCCGGCGAACGAAGTACGACCAGCGCGATTCCTCGAAGTGGAGGAAGGTCTTCTTCTCCTCGTCGCTGGTTACGCGGCGTTCGATACGGAGATTTCCCCAGACCTCCGGAGTGCTCTCGCGCAGGACGTATCCGAGCGCGATCAGCATGGTCGCGATTCCGCTGTGAACGTCGGGGTAGCGCTCCTCTATCGCCCCTCGGAGATCCATCTCCCGACACAGCCACCCATCGGTCCATACGCACAGCCCCAATCCCGGCTCGAGATATCCGCTAAGAGCTCCCCAGCAATCGGACTCGCCGTGAGCGTTGATGTAGACCAAGCCGCGCTCGATCTCGATGATCGTCTGGGCGATGACGTTCATGAACTCGATCACGATGCTCGGACCGTTCGGGCCCTGCATGCAGGCGCGGAACTCCGCGAACTCGCTGTCGTGACAGACGAGATCGAGCTCTTCCTGCGTGAGCTTGGCCATGTGCTTGGCTGCCTGCACGGCCCAGGAGATCTGTTGCTCACGAACCTTGACGATTCCTTCGTACATTTTTCCATCCTCCATCTTCGGCCTCCGACTCCAGCGATGGTGCTGGTTTATCAGAAGGCGGAGAGGAGTCCCGACAGCCGAGTGAACGGCGTCGGGATTCCAGAGTGGTTCCTGGATCCCCGTTTTCACGGGGATGACAGGAGAAGGTGCGTCAGCGCGACAGCGTCTGCGACTGGGTGAGGTCCTCCACGAGGTACCCGTCGGTCCAGTCGCGCGAGCCGCCGCAGCAGCCGTAGAAGTCGGAATGTGGGATCTCCGACATGTCGGACCAGATGAACCCGGCTGCGATCGGCGGGAGCGTTCCCGCGGCGCCGAAGGGGCTCACGTCAAGCGCGGAGTGAATCGGATCGTCGAGCAGGTAGCCCGTCAACCCGTTCGTCGTGCGGTGGAACGAAAGGGTGATCGCATCACCCGCGTCCACGCCGCTCGGCGTTGCCTGCAGGGTGTAATCGTAGCCGCTGCCGGACACCGTTTCACCGGCATCGTGGAAGAC
>CAYGDS010000082.1:0-740 GCA_964348595.1 uncultured Gammaproteobacteria bacterium
TCTTTGGCCCGGCCCGTCTGCTCTTGCTGGATATTCTCCTTCAGTTTGTCACGCAGCGCCTGGATGGACTCAGCGCCCAAGCCCTTCGCAAAAGCATCGTCCGCAGCGGGCATCTCGAGCGCATAGACGCCTTTTGCCTTGGCGGTGAACTCCACCTCCTTACCGGCGAGGTGTTTTTGATAATGCTCAGCCGGAAACGGGAGCGCGAACGTGCGTTCATCACCCGCCTTCATGCCGACGACTTCCTTGGTGAAGCCTGGAAGATAATGCGACTCGCTCAGATAGACACGGTAGTCCTGGCCGGATCCGCCCTCGACCGGCACCTTGTCCTTTTTCATCTCGAGATCGACGATGACGAGATCATCAAGGGTGGCAGGACGGTCGACCAATGCCTCGGTGCGGCGCATGCGACGTATCTCGTCAACCGCGTTCTCGACCTGCTTATCCTCGACCGGGCGCTCTTTTTGCTCGACGCGGCACGCAGCAAAGTCAGGGAACTTTGTGATCTGCGGCAGCATGGATGAGGTCGTCGTGAATTTGATCGTTTGGCCAGGGACCAATTGGTCCACGGCGATCGCCGGGGAGCCGATCGTCTCGATCTTCTCGGCGATTATGGTCTTCACGTATTCCGATCGCACGATGCGCTCGAGTGCCGTCTCGAGAATTTTCATCTCGCCATAGGTGCGCTTGACGTCGTCGTAGGAACCCATGCCCGGGCGGAATCCGGGGAGGGGCTTGGC
>CAYGDS010000082.1:750-5313 GCA_964348595.1 uncultured Gammaproteobacteria bacterium
GCTCGCGCACGGCTTCGTCCAAAAACGGCTTTACTTCGTCCCAAGAGACTTCAAACGCAATCGAGACTTCAGATTTCGGCAGATGGGTGATCTTGTGCATAGGAGATTGGGCTTGAACCTACGGGTTTTTCCCACAACCGTCAATCCCGCTCTCCACTTTGATAAAAGGGGGTTGAAGCGAGCAGGCGCAGCTTCAACGAGGGGTTATGGAACGTAAAAGCCGACCCCGAGAACTGGGATCGGCGTACTTGGCGAACTTTAGAGCATGTATGGAATCAGGCGCTCTTTCTCTGGAGGCTCTGGTAAATGAGGACCAGCCTCAACAAGATCATCAGAAGAAGCGACATGATCTGTGAGTGCTGGGCATGGGCGAAGTGCTGTTCGTCCCAGAGAATCGAGGAAAGCGTGGCGAACAGGAAGCCGAGAATCACGATGGCCTCCATGACTCGCAGGAAAAGCGCTGGCATCTTGTCCATGCAGGTACCTCCAGAATTGATTACTGACAGCTGTGAGGTAATCATAAAAAATCATCTCTGTCAACCCTCAAAAGCAAAAGCCGACCCCGAGTGTTGGGATCGGCGTTGTCAGCCTCAAGGCCCCGAGTGGATGAGCCCCTTGTTCTGCTCGTAGTTGGCGTCGAAGTCGCGAAGCTGCCCGGTGAGGAAATCCTCCTCGTTCGGCCAACCCACCAATACACCCTCTTTGAGTGTGGGCTCGGAGTCTCGATAGCCACCGTGGAGCCCCTTGAACGTGCGCCACATGTAGCTCAGCCATTGAGCGGATGCATGGATCTTGACGGGAAAATCTCCTCGGATCCGCACGTCCGACTCGATCTCGATGAGTACAGCTTCCTTTGGAAGGACGAGCTTGCACGGACCGATCCGGTCGACAGGCGAGCGCATGGCCTCCAAGACATCGGGCAGCACGCCGTAGATTTCAAATGCGAGCCGACGACTCACGGGCCACCAGGTGTCGAACGCCGTTCCGTAAACGGACCTGTTCTCCGGGCTGGGCCAATTCAGGGAGCTCCCCCGGAACCACACGAGGCCGTCCTTCATCATCATGACCGACAGCTCTTCACTTGGAATGAACCAGACGTCCATGAAATCCTCCGATGACTATGTAATGAAAAATGTGGTGCATGTCAAGTGTATGCATCTGAGTTTACGCACCCTCAAAAGCAAAGCCGACTGGGAGTACCAGTCGGCGTGGGGTTCAGTCTGGCGCGTGTCCGCCGAGGAGTCGGGCGAGCCAACTCGTGAGGGGGAAGCGTTCGAGCCAGGCGATGAGTCGCGTGCGCACGCTCGCCTCCGTGGGCGCGGGTTCGGGCATGCGCTCGATCGCGTAGGTATTCGGGGATGAGATGGGCGCATCGACCGGGGGGCGCTTGAAGGTGCGGCTGACTGGCGCCTTCACCGGTTCGGTCCGCGGGCCGATGCCCACGAGCGTCTCATCCTTCCGGGTTGGAGGCGTGTACGGCGCGCCCATGAGCGTCTGCTTCGTCGAGCGGAGCACTGGTCGTGCCGGTTCGGCAGGTTTGCCGACCGCGATGGTCGTGCTGCTGACCGGCTCGACGACCATCGGCTTGGTCGTGCTGCGTTGTCGCTTCTGCGGCACGGGCGCCGCGGGGGCTTGGTTCAGATCCCCCCACGAATCGTCGTCTGGTCTTCCTCGGTCCTTCATGGCGTATCCACCTTGTGTCATCAGGCTCCCTTGGTTGAGTGGTCTTCGCTGCGTACCAGGTTCAAGGACTCGGCCACGTCCATGATGTGAGAGACGGTCTGATCGTACTTAGTCCAGAGTCCGTCGCTCACACCGTCGAGCGCGCCCGTGAAATTGTCACGGATGTCCATCGAGAGCGCGGAGAGGAAGCTCGCGATCTCGAGCGGGATGAGGGCGATCGCGATGATCGCCTTGAGGATCTCGAAGATCATGCTGACGTCGGGTGAAGGTGCGGTCATCTACGTCTCCTTTCAGTCGCTTCCGCATTCGGTTGCGGTGCGGATACGCCTCCATCCTTGCGCGTTCGTGCACGCGCGGTAGAGACGCTCCTCGGTGGGAGCCTCGTCGGCCTCCTTGAGCGCGATCTCGAGCACCGGGCGAATGCGCCGGAGCCAGTCGGGCCAGACCCTCACGCGGCACTGGAGGCCCTGAAGATCGAGGAGCCACAGCGTGATCAGCTGGCCTGGCACGACGTGGTAGATCACGACCTTCTGCGGGCGCATCCCGTGCACGTCGGTGCCGAAGCGGTGCACGTGTAGGACGCGATCGATCAGATCGATCGTCGCCCGCATGATCTTTCGGTTGCCGGCCAGGAAGGCGTGTTCGTTCTCCGCGTAGAGAAAGAATTCGTCGCCCACGCGGCGCACGATATAGTCGAGCGGCGTGCTCACGAGAGGCAATGTCGCAATGTCCATCCGTATCCTCCTGCGCAGACGCTAGCAGAAAATTGGGCTTTTGTCAACCGGTGCCGGCGACGCGCGGTAGGCGGCCCAGGACTTGCCATTTTCCATTTTTCAAGTATTCTTCTGGCGTTCCGCGTTAAACGCTACGCGCTACGCGCATCACTAACATGGCTCTCCAAATCGGCATTGTCGGTCTCCCGAACGTGGGTAAATCCACGCTCTTTTCGGCGATCACGAAAAAGCAGGTGGACTGCGCCAACTATCCTTTCTGCACGATCGATCCGAATGTCGGCGTGGTCGAAGTCCCGGACGAACGTCTGGCCGTACTCTCCAAGATGAGCGGGAGCCAAAAAATCATCCCGACCGTGATCGAGTTCGTCGATATCGCGGGCCTTGTGAAAGGCGCATCCGAGGGCCAGGGCCTCGGCAACAAGTTTCTTGCCAACATCCGCGAGACGGATGCCATCGCACAAGTTGTGCGCGCATTTGAAGATACGAACATTCTCCACGTCGACGGATCCATAAACCCATTGCGTGACGCGGAGACCATCAACACGGAACTCGCACTCGCCGATCTCGATGTACTCACCAAGCGCGCATCCACGATCGAGAAGCAGATGAAGAGCGGCAAGACAAAAGACTTGGAGCTCGAACTCGCCGCAGTAAACAAAGCGATCGACGCGCTCAATGTCGGCACCATGTTGCGCGACGTGGATTGGTCTGACGATATGCGTTACACGTTACGCGTCTTGCAATTGCTCACCATGAAACCCATGCTCTACGTCGTAAACGTGAGCGAAGCTCAACTTGCTGATGGGTCGTGGAAGGACTCCGTCTCTGGGCTCAAGGCAGAGGGATCAAGGATCGTCCCTGTTTGCATCAAAATGGAAGCCGATCTCTCGACCATGTCCGAGGAGGAGAAACGCGAGTACTTGGAGATGGCCGGCCAAACACAGAGCGGTTTGAACAAACTTATCCAAGAGGCCTACGTCGCTCTTGGTTTGATCACCTTTTTGACGACGGGTGAAGTCGAAACGCGCGCGTGGACCACAGTGAAGGGCTCGTCCGCGCCGCAAGCCGCTGGCAAAATCCACACCGACTTTGAAAAGAATTTCATCCGCGCTGAGATCACCACGTACAAGGACTACGTAGAGTGCGGCAGTGAGGCGGCATGTCGTGAGAAAGGAAAGACCCGCATCGAGGGCAAGGAGTACGTCATGCAAGACGGCGACGTCTGCTATTTCCGGATCGGGGCGTAAGTCTTTACAAGAGATCATTTTTTTGATAAAGGAGGGAGGCACCTTTCAGGAGGGTTCATGGACGAACGCCGCGTTCTTGGCTGGCTCGATACGGACGTCTATTGCTCGCACGATGTACGCGAGCTCATGCTCGCGCGACTCACAGAAGCCGAGCATCGCAATCTAGGCACGCTCGATCCGCGCATCGACGAGTCGCGTAAGCTGCTCGCTGACCTGCTCTACGAACGGATCTCCGCTCTCTACGAGGCCAACAACCGGGACGCGCTCTGCGTCTGGATGAACATTCTCGGCGCTGCCGTCGTGAAGCTCGCGGAGAGAGCGGATAGGACAGAGCATCCAAGCATGCTCGTGCCCGGCACCCAGGATGATCGGGGCAGGGAGCTCTGCCTCTATCTGCTCAGCGGCACCTTGGGCGAGCGCATCATGCTCCGGGACCCGTACCCCTACCTGTGCTTCGTCGATGACGAGTACGGCTTGGGTCTGCGCCAGGCCTTCCGCACACTTTTTGGCCCTCGGGTCATCTGCCGACCAATCGCTACTACGGACGGGTCAGATGACGGGACGATGTACGTCGTCCTCAAAGTCTCGTGGGCTGGGAGGATCCTGTGTCCTTGTAAATCCGACCGGCAGTTTTCCAACTGCCATGGCGCGGACTCTGGAAACACAGGCTCGAGCAACCTTTAGATCCGCACTCGCGGGTCTTTTTCTTTTTGTGTGATGCAAGTCGGTGACGTTTGCTATTCCCGGGTGGGGGCGTAAGGTTGCACGGGAGGTGCTCCTTGAACAAGAGGGAAATCGCGACAGCCAAGCGAACGGCGCAGTTTCATCTCGAGCGCGCACGCAAGACGTCAAAGTTGAGACGCATTCCAGATGCGAGCGAGGAGGATGTCGATCTGATC
>CAYGDS010000083.1:0-5275 GCA_964348595.1 uncultured Gammaproteobacteria bacterium
CTCGACACCTTGAACACGCAGGAGATCATGGACCTGCTCGTCAAAATCAACGCATTTGGTACTACGGTCGTCCTCGTCACGCACAATCGTGAAGTGGTGAACGCGCTTCGTCGACGAGTGATCACGTTGAAACACGGGAAAATCGCTTCGGATCATGAACATGGGAGATATTCGCTTGCCGTATGACCCGGTGTCACAACTTCGATCACTCTATGCAATACCTTGCGTTCGTTGGACAGCCCACTCGATGTGATCGAGGACTTTCTCTAATCGCGACTTCAAGCCGCGTCAACGGCTTATCGAAGTTGTGGCACCGGGTATGATCACAGCTTGGAGGATCTTTAAAAACTCATGGAAGCATCTCAGCCGGAATCTCTGGATCGGTCTGGCCACGGTTTTTGTGTTCACGACGGCCCTCGTGTCCGTCGATGTCCTCCTCGGAGCGAACGTTCTGTTATCAAGAGCATCCGAGCTTCTTGAGCGCAAAGTGGACGTCACGATTGCTTTTCAGCCGAAGACACCCGATGCAATTCTAAACGAAGCGAAATTTTATCTCACATCCTTGCCCCAGGCGGAGCACGTCACGCTGGTCAGCGCGAAAGAAGCGCTCGCCGCGTTTCGAGAACGCAATAAGAACAATCCGAGCGTGCTCGCCGCGCTTGATGAGCTCGCCGAAAATCCGATCGGCGCGCAACTCGTCATCAAAGCGAAGCACGTCGAAGACTATCCCTTTCTGATCGAAGCGGCTCAAAATCCGCAGTATCGTCCATTTATCAAATCGTCATCGTACAATAGTCAGGAGATTTTTATCCGACGGATCCGCGATGTCGCACGCAATGTGCGTCTCGTCGGCTCGGTGATGGTCGCTCTCTTCGCGCTCTTCGGACTTCTCACGGCGTTCAATGCGATTCGTGTCGCTATCTACACGCATCGAGATGAGATCGCGATCATGCGGCTCGTGGGTGCGAGCTCGGCGTATATTCGTGGACCGTTTGTGCTCGAAGGGCTTTGGATCGCACTCCTTGCGCTTGCACTTTCCGCCGCGTTTGTCGTCTTTGCCGTGCGCGCCGCTGAACCGAGGCTCGCTCCATTGTTTGACGGTGCCTCGCCAGGTCTTGATGCATTCTTCATTGGCGAGTGGCCGCTTGTCTTCGGACTTCAAGCTTTGTTCCTCATGGGTCTCGCCTCGCTCGTCTCCTGGATAGCCTCTGGGAGGTACATTCGGCGGTAGCGTCGTACTTGTATGTGGCTCATCTTCGATCGTACTCACGACTACCTTGGTGAATTGATTTGCCAGGACGGCGCTTTGCGTTCGGTCGTGCTCTCTGCAAAAGGGGAGTCAGAAATCGGGCCGGCCGTGGCCGTGTGGCAAACGCAAGGGCTACCCGTCAAACACCCGGTTCTTGTACGTCACGCACATGGTCCAGATGATCCCGCGTTTTACGTCGAGCGTGTCCAACCGCGTGAACCGGGATTCTGTGATGCGTTTCGACATTGGGCCGAGGAACAGGGTGTGCTCTTGGTTGAATATCCCGAGGAACGGCTTTGGTATTGGGAGTCCTTGCTACGAGCCCCGCTCTCGCCGGCGGAACGTTTTGTCTATGCGCTTGGTATTTCCAAAAGCGATGGGGGAACACTCATAAGTCTCAAGCAATTATTTCAAGATGCACAGGCCGATCCAAATCTCAAACAAAGTGCGCGGCGACAGCGAGCGCTTAATCAGCTCAAGGTGAAGCTCGCGCGACAGGTGACGGGGAGGCTCGTACATTCCGCTTGAGATGTTACCGACAGAAAAACTCCGTCAACATGTGACGGAGTTGTAGGTTCATCATTCGCGCTCCCACAGCGAGTAGTCGCGCTCGATGCCGAAATTGATCCCAAAAAGCCACGCAACCCATCTGACGGGCTCGCGGACGCGTGTACCGAATTCTTCGGCGACCAAGGTCTCCGGATCGTACACGACGTAGTAGGTCTCCGGCAGGTCCGTGTCGTCCTCAGAGGCGGAGGTCTCGTCATCGGAAGCCCAGAAGTGGTGGAAGACGATGCGGTCATCCCAGCATTTGTAAAGGCGATAGTGACCCACGCGGTCTTTTTCCCGCTTGAGGCCGTGGGTCTTTTGCTTCTTCCCCTCGGTCGAGAGATCGACGTTGCCGATGCCTTCAGCGAATCCTGAGACGGTATCTCCACGGTCTCCACCGGACCTGTACGTGGCTTCGTACAACCTCGTCCGTTTCAGGGTATGCCCGTACCGGATGATGACCTTGAGCGCTTCGGTGAATTGCTCCTCAGTCTCATGCTGTAGCACGGATTGAATGGCGCTATGAACCTCCCACCGGCTGGGGCGCGGCTGTACATCTGACATGCGTATTCCTCGCGAAGTAGTTCTTGAAAGTGCGATGGGTAAGCATGAGCAAAATCCGCTTTTTTGTCAAGCATTTGAGTTTGGACGGGTGCTTTGCTAAGGTCCGAAAGCACATCCACAATAGGAGCAACGATGACCTGGCCCATGACTTTGGTTCTCGTGCGTCACGCCGAGTCCGAGGGAAACGTCCTGACAGTCGCCGAGCGCGCGGCGCATCCGGTCGGTACCCACGACTACGATCTCACGCCGCGCGGCCGCAGGCAGGCGGAGATCACCGGCGCGTACCTTGCGGAACACTTTCCGCAAATCGACGTGCGCTACGTGTCGTACTACAGGCGCGCGCGAGAAACGATGCGCATCATCCAGCCGGACGCACGCGTGTACGAAGATCCGCGCCTGCGCGAAGCCGAGCGCGGCATCTGGCATGTGCTCACCCCCGAACAGGTGATGGACCAGTGCCCGTTCGAGCTCGAGCGCAAGGAGCGCGAGGGTCTCTATCACTACCGTCCGATCGGCGGTGAGAACTGGCCCGACGTCGAATTGCGTGAGCACAGCTTCCTCGGAACGCTCGCGCGCGACTGCGGAGGCCAGATCGTTCTGATCGTCGTGCATGGGCACTGGCTCGTGCTCTTCCGGAAGCTCATCGAGCATCTCACCATCGAGCAGGCGCTCGACTTGTACAAGAACCACAACGTCGAGAACGCGTCGGTGACCGTGTACCGTTCCTACGAAGATCACGGTCGCTCGCGTCTCAAGCTCGATCAGCTGAACATCGTCCCTTGGGCCGGCAAGGTCTGATCTCAAGAGCGTCTGCGAAAGCGGGCGCTTGTTTCGTATAACAAAAACACCCCGACATGTGTCGGGGTGTTCTCGTTGGCTCCGGGGCTTGGGCTCGAACCAAGATAGCCGCCTCCAAAGGGCGGAGTCCTACCATTAGACGACCCCGGAATAGGGCCTCAATTGTGCGGGGATACTACGATACAACTTCGCCATCGTCAACGCTTTACATCGCTTCTTGGACGAGAAGCTTCGTATACCTTTGGATCCAAAATGGCGGGGAGCCAGCGTCACTCGATCGCGTTCTTGGGCATGCGTCCCTCTTTGTGAAGAAGACCCGCGCCGAAACTTGGCAGGCGGCTTCCGGCCAGTCAAACTAGGATCATGAACCATTCGCCCTGGATTGATCAGCTGAAACGCAACCGCCCGGAGGAGCACATCGACGCGGACAAGAAAACCGACGTGGTTATCATCGGTGGCGGCATTGCCGGTGTCGCGACGGCGTACGAGATCCTCAAGAACACCAAGAAGTCCGTCATTCTTCTCGAGGCGAATCTCGTGGCCCACGGCGCCACGGGACACAATGCGGGACAAGTCGTCACGTACTTTGAGAAACCGATCAAGGAAATCGTGGAGGAATTCGGCCTCGCGATGACGGCGCAAGGCCAGGACGCGATCAATACGGCATGGACGGATCTGACATCGATCATGCGCGACACCGGACTCAAGACATCGCTCTATGCCTGCACCGGATATCTTGGTGTCAGCACGGCCGAGAAGCTCGTTTCGTTCCTCGACGACGCGCAATGGCTGCAAAAGGCCGGACTCAATTCCGATGTCAACTTGGTCGCCAAGGAAGCGGCGCAGAAATGGTCCAAGGAACTCGCCCCGTACAAGGACCTGTTCAGCGTGGTGTCGCACAAGGAAATTCTTTCGTTGCTCGAAACGGACGACCCGCAATACGTTGCCGCCATGGCAGCCCAGAAAGGTTGTCTCAATTCCGCCGCCTTCACCGAGGAGCTGGCCGGGTATGCGCTCAACGCGTGGCCGGACCGCTTTGCACTTTCTGAGCGGACCCCTGTGGACGTGCTCGAACTCGAAAACAAGGGCGTCTGCGCGCGGGTGAAAGGCTTTTGCGTGAAGGCGGACCGCGCCGTTCTTTGCACCAACGGCTTCGAGCAGATCGAGCTCGTCAACCGCGCCGGCCAGGAGATCGACAGTCGGTTCCATGCAAACGTAGAGGGATTCATCGGCTATATGGGCGCCTACCTTGATCCGATGGACCGCCAGCCGACGGCCATCAGTTATTTTCCTCAACACGTCGACATGACCGAGTTCGGCGAAGCGTATTACTACCTCACGCGTCGCCCGTATGACGTGGAGAAGCACGTGCGCCACAACATCGTTTGCATCGGCGGCCCGGAAGAGCATTTGCCCGAGACCAAGCGCTATGACCGCAACGCCGCCTTTCCGGAGGCCATTGCCAAATCCTTGGACGCATTCATGAAGCAAACGTACCAGCATGTTCCGGAGGGCGGCCCGGAGATGGAATATCGCTGGCACGGGCTCATGGGCTATACCAAAAACGGGATGCGGCTCATCGGTCCGGAGCCGTGCAATCCCGTCTTGCTCTATAACCTCGGCTGTAACGGCATCGGTATCCTTCCGTCGATCCACGGCGCGAAAAAAATCGCATCGATACTCGCAGGCAAGAAGCAGAAACCGTCGATCTTCGATCCCAAGGACAGGCGCTGCGAGATGTAAGTGCGTTATCCGAACAAAAAATATCCGCCGGCAAGAAACAGGGCTATCAGAACGACATGTCTGAATGCGTCTCGGGGAATTTTATGTACGATGCGTTTACCGAGATACGAACCGGCGAGCGCGACGAGCATCAGCGTTGGCACGTACCACAGGAGTTCTGCTCGCAGAAATCCTTGACTCAGATAGACGGGGAGACGCGTGAGATCCACGGCGATGGCCATCGCCGCTGCCGTCGCAAGATATCGCTCCTTCGGAATCCCAAAGGCCGTGAGAAATGCTCCGCGTAGCGCGCCACCGGTTCCGATGAGTCCCGCAAGGAAGCCGGAGGTACTTCCACCAAGCACGAGTGCGAGCGCCGTCTCACGCACCTTC
>CAYGDS010000084.1:0-5232 GCA_964348595.1 uncultured Gammaproteobacteria bacterium
GTGATGCGTGCGCAAACGGAGTGTGTGAGCCGATGATGCCAAAAGTCTAAACACGTCGCAACACCGAAGCGAGTCGATAAACCCCTGCCCGCAGGGGTTTATCGTACGTCCCGACAAGATCGATGCGCTCCCCGCCCCAGCCCTCTTTGAAGCGCGTGATACCTTCCCAGCTTTTTTTGTAATGACGATTTTTTGGATCGATCGGATTCGTTCCCCAAAGATCGTATTTCGATCGACCCGCGGCTTTCGCAGCTTGTATGGCTTTCCAATGGAGGAGATATGGCGCCATGACCTGGCGTGAAGCCGATGAGGAAGTGCCGTAGAGATACGTCACGGTATCTCCGTAGCTCATTTCCATGTTCGCCGCGAGGACTTGTCCATCGAACTCGGCGAGACGGAGTGCGGCCATCCCGAGCGGCGCGAGCGTTTGATATGTGTCGGCCATGTACGACTCGTTCGGGGACGTGAACCGGTCGCGCTCGGCCGTCTGACGGTTCAATCGGAGGAAGGTCTGGAGATCGTCCGCCGTTCCAACGCGGATCCTCACGCCATGTTTTTCCGCGACGCGAATATTGTATCGCGTCTTCTGGTGCATCGCGGCGAGCAGCTCATCCTCTGAGTGGGTGAGATCGATCCGTGAGGTGGCCGCGGGATTGTGTGCGGGCTTTGCTATCCAATTGGAAGGGATGTCTTCGATGGAACTTGTGAGCGGTTCACACCTGATGAATAGACTGCCGGCTAGTACCTTCGGCAGCTCTTGGTCGAGGAAAGAAAGCACCTCCGCTTTTCCGTCGTTTGCGAGCAACGGCGAAAAGACGGGACCGCGTGGCGCGAGCCAAAATCCGCCGACGAATGGTTTTGGAATGAAAAGAAGCTGGATCATCGCGAGCGACTCTTGCCCGCGCCCGGACATCACGATACATCGTCGGGCCTTTCGGCCGCACGATGTTTGAAACTCCCCCCAAGCCCACGCCTGAGTGAACTGCGCCCATGGGAGCTTGCTAACAAAGGGTTCCCATTGTTCTTTGTTATGAATTTCGATGAGTGTCATTTCGATAGAAGCCTAAGCGCCTCGCGCAGACGATCCGACGTCCCTTCGACCGAAGTGGGAACATGCTTCAAGACATCTCTCACCTGGCTCGCGGGATAGCCCATGTTCACAAGCGCATCGACAACCTCGCCGTCCGCGCCCTGCGGACCGCCCTCTGCCTCGACGAGCTGGCCCTTGAGTTCGAGAATAATCTTTTGTGCCGTCTTCTTGCCGACACCGGGGACCGACGTCATGGTCGCAAGATCGCCAGACATGATCGCCTTCTTCACCTCATCCGCCGAGCCGACGGACATGATGGTCATGGCAACCTTCGGCCCGACGCCGGAGATGGTGAGCAGTTTCTCGAAAAGCTCGAGATCGTTTTGTGAAAGAAAGCCGAACAGATCCTCCGCGTCTTCGCGAATGTGATGATGCGTATACAAAAACGTCTCCCCTTCCCCGCGGACTTTTGATAAGACAGCCGGCGACGTTTTGATGCGATAGCCGATACCGGCAACCTCGAGCAAGAGCCAGTTCGGCCCTTTTTCGATCGTTTTTCCGCGGAGCGAACCGATCATGCGCTCAAGCTTAGCGGGATCGGCATGGATTGACAAAGCTCTATCCTCTTGTTACGAAGAAGCAAGTCCATTTGTAGTGGACGACGGCTGAGGGAGGTACTCGTGAGCAACGATGGACTTTCAGACGAAGCAAGACGCGATGTCGAGATTTTCACCGCAAAGGTGAAGGCCGATGCCGCGGCCGAGCGTAGGAAGCCGCATGGGGCGGTAACCCGTGTGGAAGCTGAGGAGTTCATTCTTTCTTCGTGGGACGAGAGCACGACCTCTCTTGGTGTGGAGCTTTGGCTCACCGAGCAAGGGCTAGTTCCGGCTTGCGAAGAAGATCTCCACCTCCTCCGGAGCAAGGGTTTCCCGAAATCCGGTGCGGCTCTCGTCGCGCTCAGCGGATCGGGAAGCCGTGTCCACGTACTCCATCGCGACAAGCAGGGCGAGATCAAGATCGAGGAGGCCGAGAGGGTGTTGGGGCACAGCGACGACCTCTGGTACCCTGGGGCCGACTGGAACTCCGGTACGATCTTCCCGGCAAAGCAGGTGAGTCGCAACAAGACCTGACGAACGCGGTCCGACATCTCATCGGACCGCTTTGCATATCATCGACGATCTTGTTCTGCCAAAATTGACACTTCGATCCATTCAGAGCTGCGTAACGAAAGAACCCCGCCCTCCAGTTTGGAGGGACGGGGTTTTGCAGGAACAGCCGAGCTCATCGAGCTCAGCTCGACGGATCACCCTTCGATGGCGCGGCGTCGGATGTCGGAGAGGGTCTGCGTGCGCAGCACCTCACCGTTTCGGAACACCGGCTCGAGCAGGTTGGGAAGATCGCTCTCCCCTTCCGGCACAGTGCGGAAGCCCTGTGCATCGCGCACGAGCATGAGGCGACCGGCCTTGGAGCGCTTGCCCGGATCCGTGACCGGATCCTTCATGACGGGACGCCACGCGCCGTTCACCTCGATGGCGGAGCACTTGATCGCGAACTTCTGGGTATCGCGGTCCATCTTCTGGAGCAGACCGCCACCGGAGCCGAAGGCGATGTTGTCGGCCGACCACCCGGCGCGCACCATCGCCTCGAGGATGAGACCGACCATGGCGTAGTCGATACCATCGCCCTGGATGACGCGCACATGCGGATCGAGGACCTTGTAGCCCTTCGCGTTCCGGCTCGCACCGAAGGCGCGGCCGAGCACCTCGAGCACCTCGACCACGATCGTGGGTGGGTGCCCGCTGTCGGGGCGGACCACGAGGACACCGTCGCGCGCGAGGACCATCTCACGAAGCTCCCGGCCCCAGAGCTCCTCGCAGGCCTTGAAGACGTCGTAGCTATCGCTCACGACGGCGACGAGACCCGTGGGGAACTTCTCGAGCATGTTGCGATAGGCATCGAGCTCGTGCTCGCGACCCCACGACGTGATCGTGCTGTGCTCGGCCGCCGGGATCGAGAACCCCGCCATGCGCTCGCCGTAGATGCGGCGCGCGAGCAGGATCGCCGAGAGCGTATCCGAGCCCTTGAAGCTCACGAGATGCGCCGCGCCCCCGATGCCCGAGGACTCATGCGACGTGCTTCCGCGGTAGCCGAAGTCGTGCAGCTTGAAGTCGATGAGCGCTGGATCCCCCGTCTTCTCGAGGAAGGCCAGGATGCGCTTGCGCATCTCGCGACTCTGCGTCGCGACAGTCGTCGAGTACCAGACCATCGAGAGCAAAGTCTCGAGGTAGTTGGTGAGCCACGGCACTTCCGGATCCGTATTCTCGATCGTCATGAGGACGTTCGAGATCGGCACGACCGTGCCTTCCGGCACCGCCTTCACGAGGATCGGCAGGCGCCCGCCGTGCGTCTCGAGGATGTGACGCCAGCCCGCCTCGTTGAAGATCGTGCTGTCACCGAAGTACTCGGCGAAGAACGCGCGCGCCTCGACGATCTTCTCCTCGGTGACCACCACGCCCTTGATCAGGGAGAGGTGGTACTGGAGGCCGAAGAAGGTGACCTCGGGGAAGCGCCCACCGCGGCTCTCGAGAAACGAGAAGACGCGCGTTGCGCCCGGCGGGTACTGCCGCCAATGCGAGGGCTTGTATCCATCCGTGCAGAGAAGGATGTTGGTTTCCATAGGGGCTCCTTGTCTTGTGACGAAATTCGATTACGCGGGTGTTTTTGCGAGATGCTCGAGGAGCCGTCGGCCGAAGGGCCGATGCTGGTCGTTCAATCGCGCTTCCAGATCATCGAAGGACACCCACGCGAGTCCCTCGAGATCGTCTGTTGCCGTGGGCGAGCCATAGACATAGGTCGCGACGAAGAGCGCGCTCATGATGCGATCCGTCGTTCCCCGATACCGCCAGTCGTCGATGATCGACGAGTCGAGGTAGTGGAAGTCGGCGAGCTCAAGCCCCGAGACTTCCTCGAAGGCTTCGCGCTTGGCCGCGGCTTCCAGCGAGGGGTCCGTCGGATCGACGAACCCACCGACGAAGCGCAGGCGCCCTTCGTCCTCCGCCTTGGAACCGAGGAGGACGCGCTTGCGATGCCAATCCACGATCGCCACGTCCACCGCCTGGTACACCAGGGCCGGACGCTTGCTCGCGGCGTAGATGATGCCGGCGCGGAATTCGCGACAGCAGTCGGGGCGCACCAGGCTCTCCGTGCGGAGGGTGGTGCCCGAATTCGCGGTGATCGGCGGAAGCTCGACGCAGGCGAGACACCCCGAGTAGCTCGCGAGGAAGCTGTCGCGCGAGCCGTAGAGCACGGGGGTGAGCCCCGGGCAGGCTTCGGCCACGGCGCGATCGAGTGCCTTGGACCACGCAGCGTTGGTGCGCATGTCCGGCAGATGAACGATCCGCGCCTTGGGATAGAGCCGAAGCACCATCTTCTTGCGCGTCTCGATGTCGAGCGGGTCGTGCGTGGTGGGCACCCAGGCGGGCGCCGTCCCGAGTACCACGAGCAGCTCCTCATGACGCGCGAGCACCTCGTCGAGCATGTAACGATGCCCCTCGTGGAGCTCCGGCGTCTGGAAACGGGCGACGACGACCCCGATGGTCTTGGTCTCCATGGAACGTTCTCCTTTCATACGGGATGGTCATGTTGTGAAGGTGCGCCCCTGATCTCTTGTCAGATCAAGGCGTTGATGGCAAGGGGTGCCGCCAAAGTCTTGATCCGAGTAGCTGTACTTATCACACGAACTCATGATACGAAGGTGCAATGCCCTGCCTGGGCTAAAGGATCTCGATCTCTTGGATGACGTCTGACTTGAAAGCGTAGAGCTTGGCGGGTCGATGGCGCTCTCCCCTTCTCATGCGCGCGAGCTCTTTCAGTAATCCGAGTTTCAAGAGTTTTTTCCGAAAGTTTCGCTTGTCGATTTCTTTTCCCGTGATGATCGCGAAAGCTTGTTCGAGTTCGGTCAGCGTGAATTCTTTGGGAAGGAGCTTGCTCATCAATGTGGTGTAGGTCACGCGCGAGGCGAGGCGTTTGAGCGCGACTTGCATCACTTCTTTGTGATCGTAGGCGAGCTTCGGCAGACGCCGCGCATCGATCCAACGCGCTCCATCGTGATCTTCTCGTTCTCGTGTTCCAAGTGATTCCCAGGGAACGAGGCCGAGGTAGGCGACGGCCACGACGCGACCGCGTGGATCGCGGAGGAGGCC
>CAYGDS010000085.1:0-5223 GCA_964348595.1 uncultured Gammaproteobacteria bacterium
CGCGGCACGGTCGTCCGCGAATTGTTGAACGACTTCGTAACCAGCCTGCGTGCCCCGTATGGCTTTGAGCGCGTGACGATCCCGCACATCACGAAAAAAGAATTGTACGAAACATCCGGTCATTGGGCTAAATACGCCGACGATTTGTTCAAGATCAAAACTCGTGAAGACCATTGGTTCGCCATGAAGCCGATGAACTGCCCGCACCACGCGCAAATCTATGCGAGCGAGCAACGTTCCTATCGCGAACTTCCGATTCGCTACTCCGAAACAACCATGGTGTATCGCGATGAGCAATCCGGCGAGCTCTCCGGACTCTCGCGCGTGATCTCTATCACTCAGGACGATGCGCATGTCTTTTGCCGCGTCTCGCAAATTCGCGACGAGTCGGAGCAAATCTGGGATATTATCCAGCGCTTCTATAACGCCTTCGGATTTGAGCTCAAGCCGCGCTTCTCGCGCCGCGATCCTGCGAATCTGGAGAAGTATCAAGGAAACGCCGAAGACTGGGACAAGGCGGAGGCGGCGCTCAAGCAGATGCTGGACGAGAAAAAGATTGAATGGATCGACGGCCCTGGAGAGGCGGCGTTTTACGGACCCAAAATCGATTTCTTAGGTCGTGATGCGATTGGAAGGATGCATCAGGTGGCCACGATCCAGCTGGATTTCACCCAGCCGAAAAACTTGGGACTGTTCTGTGTAAATGAGGCGGGGGAGCGCGAGGGGATCGTCATGATTCATTGTGCCATCATGGGTTCAATCGAGCGCTTCATGAGCGTTCTCATCGAACACTTCGCCGGCGCTTTTCCGCTTTGGCTCGCGCCCACGCAAGTCGCCATTCTTCCCGTTGCCGATCGTCACATTGATTTTGCCAAACAACTCGCTTCCGAACTCTCGTCGCATGGTATTCGTCTCTCCGTCGACGACTCCACAGAATCGGTCGGCAAGAAAATCCGCAATGCCGAGAAGATGAAGGTGCCGCGCATGCTCGTGGTTGGCGACAAAGAAGCCGAAGGGGGACCGCTCACGGTCCGCATTCGAGGGGAGGCAGATCAAAAGATGATGGAGAAAGAGGCGTTCGTTAAAGAGATCAACAAGCTCATACACGACCGCGCTGCCTAACCACAATCATCGGATACGCATACGAAAAGAGGCCCTGTTCCAGTGGAACGGGGCCTCGTCGTCAGTGCTGCTCTCAGCTTCGGATCAGGCGGAGCTTGCCTTTCTGCACGCGGCGCTGCCGTGCCGTCATGAGTATGCTGGCAGGCGTGACATTGCGGACCGGGGCTCGCACGCTCACGGCCTGCGTCGACCCATGCTGCTCCACGGCGGCTGCATCCTCGAAGTCCTCGTCGAGGGTGAGCGCGGACTCCGCGTTCTCCATGAGAAGCGCGAGGTGAGCGCACACGAGCTGGAATCTCCGTAGGGTGAAGCAGTACGCTCGGTACCCAGGAGAGACCTGGCTCCGGCAATCGATCTTCTCGCGAAGGAGAGTCTCGTGTTGCTCGAGCACGTCGGGCACGAACCCATACGGACACTGCTCGCCCTTGATCAGTTTCCCCGCGTACCGCAGAAGCTGCTCTTCCGAAAAGTGTTTCGGCAACCGATCCGCGTCGAACTGCTTGAGCAATCCGACCGGCGCACAACGGATCAAACAGTCGAGGGCCTCGATGGCCGCAAGAGCGTCCGGGAAGGAAATGACATCCTCCTCGAACCACCGTTTGACATCACGCATGACGCGCGGGGCGGTATCCGTAAGCGTCTGGAGTGCGGCGGAGATGAGCTTCTGATCGTACGGGGCGAGCACGTGTCCTCCTCGAATCGCTATGAAAAAGGAGCCAAGGGACCTTGACTCCGATTCCATCAGGTTTTGTCTTCTCTGTCAACCCCCCTCACCCGTTCGCGGCCTTTTTACGCTTTGGAGTTGCAGCGGGCGCCGCACTTCCTTTGGGTTTCTTCGCTTTCGTCAAAGGCACCGCGTTCTCTTCCTCGACCCGTACAAGTTTGGCTTCAAGGTTTTCGCTCATAAGCATGCCCATGATCCGATTGGCTGCGATCACGCGTTCTTGCGAGGCCTTGGCGGAGGCATCGAGGCCAACCGTTTCTCCAAACGTCATCTTGCCGGCTCCTGCGGCACCTTGCTTCGCGTACCGCGCTTCAATTTGATAATCGGCGGCGTTGAGCACATAGGCCGTGGCGATATCCTTTGTGCCAAAGAGCTCCACGAGGGCTTGTCGCTTTTCAGGAGAAAGCTTGGCAATGGTCTTTGACATGGAATCCCAGATGGCGGCGGCTTCAGTGAGTTCCGTCATGACGCGCTTGATGTCACCTGCATGCTCGGCGCGATACGTGTTGGCTTCCATAGCGGCCTCTTCCTCAACCCCGAGTTCTGTTTTCGGTCCTGGTCCCGCATAAACCTCGGGCCGTGCCTGTCGTCCCATTGCTTCGGTTCCATATGTTTTGCCGCCGGTGTCGCGACGACCGCCCATGGCGATGCCCATGGCGCGCTTGCCCTTCGGGGCCTTGCGCACCTGCTCGGCGAGATCGGCGTAGGTGTCATCGTAGACGCCGCGCAGTCGCTCAAGCGTTTCCCAGGCGTCTTGCAGCATCTCTTTGCCCGTCGCATCGAGCTCGCCAGTAGTCGCTTCGGCCTTGAGGGCTTTCTCGAGTCCGGCAATCTGTGCGGTGAGTTCTTCTTGTCGTTCCAGAAGCTGCCCGCCATCTAATGCGTTGATCTGACCCATGAGGGCCTGCATTTCTTCTTGTCGTTCGACGATGCGGAGCTGGGGTCCGACCTCGACGGGGATCTCTTGCCGCCGGCGCGCTTCTTCGCGGTCGAGAGCCGCTTTCGATGCCATGTCCTCATCGGCACGCGTATGCAAGGCCTTGGCACGCATCTCAACGCCGGCGTCTCCGATGGATGGTTGGATCGTGCGTGAGAGCTCCTCGAGCTCACCACTCACCTTACGCCACTGAGCCATCAAGTCCGCCGATGTTGCCTCAGCCTCTGTTCCGGCGAGTCTCGCAAACCATCCGCGGACGCGCTCACCGAAGCGCGAGGCAGCGCTTCCCGTGAGGCTCGCATCCATGTCGATCTCTTCTGCGCCGTGACCGGTGCGCTTTTTGAGTTCGCGCTCGATCCAGTCCCGCTGCTTTGTGAGCTCTTTGTAATCTTGTGCCGCGAGCTTGCGCTGTTGATCCTGCTCAGCGTCCACGAGATCGGCCTCGAAGTGCTCGCGGTAGTCGGTGCCCACAGTTTCGCGCGTCTCGGTCTCGAGCGCGTCGCGCGCCTGCTGGAGCGCCATGAGCTCTGCGATCTTACGTTGAAGCTCTGCATTCGACGCGTGCGCGGCTCGCAGATCGTCGATGGAAACTTCCAAACTCGCGATGCGCCCCTCGAGTTCCATAAGACCTGCATAACGGATTTCACGAGCTTCTTCTTTCGTGGCTTCGCCGACCATAACCTCTGGCGTTCGTTCGGCCTCGATCGCCGCCTTGTACTCGCGGATGCTGCGACGCGCGACTTCGCCTGCTTCGCGACGCTCATGGGTGCGCATGCGTTCCGCAGCCGCTTCCGAAGTGAAACGAGGCTTCTTCCCTTGCGGCCTACCAGCGCCGGGCATTTCGTGGCGCATTGGCATTTCGGTTCCGCCTGGCATCATGTTGCGTTTACGTGGCATAGAAGGTGGGGATATTGTCCGTATCATAGCACAAAACGTGTAACACATAACGCATAGCGCATAACGCATAGCACATAACCCATAACGCATAGCGCATAACGCAGACTACTAAACCAAAATCCCGCCATGTGGCGGGATCGGTTCTTGGTTTGATTTTACGTCTCACGTCTTACGTTATGAGCCTTGCGCTACGGGTTACGCGCTACCCGCTACGCGGCCTTGACGATCTTCGCGAACACGGCCGGGTGCTGCATGGCGATCTCGGAAAGCACTTTGCGGTCAAGCTCGACCTTGCGCTTCTTCAACTCACCCATGAGTTTGGAATAGCTCACGCCTAGTTCGCGTGCCGCGGCGTTGATGCGCACCTGTTGCAAGCCGCGGTTGTTGCGCTTCTTGAGCTTGCGACCAACGAACGCTTGCACACCGGCTTTGGTGGCTGCCGTTTTCGCGAGCGTGATCTTGGATTTGCGCCCCCACATCATGCCCTTGGTTCGGGCGAGGATGTTCTTGCGGCGTTTGATGCGGTGGGTTCCGCGTTTTACTCGTGGCATACGATTCGATGTTAGATGTCAGAAGTCAGAAGTCAGATGTCAGAATTCCGCTGGTTCGATTCAGATTCTAGGATCTGACATCTAGGATCTGACATCATGTTGTTTAGGCGTGCGGCATCAAGGTCTTGAGGTTCCGTTCGTACTGTTTGGCGACCGAGAGATCGCGGCGCTTGTTGCGCGTGACATTGCCGGATTCGCGGCTGTTGAAGTGATCCTGTCCGCCCTTGCGCTTCAGGAGCTTGCCGCGCTTCGTGAGCTTCACGCGCTTGGCGATGGTCTTGTGAGTCTTGAGTTTCATAGGGGTGGATGAGCGATGAGCGATGAACGATGAGCGATGAACGTCAGTCAGGGCTTGTCGCTCATGGCTCATGGTTCATCGCTCATGGATTTAGGACTTTCTGGCGACGATGGCAGAGACATTGCCTCCCGCGTTCGTGATCGGCTGTTCGATGGAAAGTTCGTACCGCTCTGTAAGTTTGTTGAGAAATTCCTGTATGCGTTGCTTGCCGATGTCGACGTGGGCTTTCTCGCGACCGCGGAGACGGATTTCGATGCGGAGCTTGTCGCCGTCTTCCATGAAGCCGAGGGCTTGCTGCAAGCGGATGTTGAAATCGTTCTCGCCCATTTTGACAGACAATCGCACGCCCTTCGTATCGACCTTTCGTGCATGCGCCTTCTGCGACTTCATCTCTTTCTCCTTTTGATATTTGAAAGCTCCGTAATCGAGGAAGCGGCACACGGGAGGCGCGGCTTTCGGTGACACCTCGACGAGGTCGTAGCCGCGCTCTGTAGCCATGGCGCGAGCCCGTTCGGTCGAAAGAACGCCAAGTGGCTTGCTCTCCTCGTCGATCACGCGCACCTCGGGTACTGTGATCTGCTCGTTGAACCGGTAGGATACGAGCTCCTCTTTCTTTTGTTGGTAGCCGCCGCGGCGGCGTCGATGGATTCTCATTGAGTTTATTTATGATGTCAGATCTCTGATGTCAGATGGC
>CAYGDS010000086.1:0-5092 GCA_964348595.1 uncultured Gammaproteobacteria bacterium
CGCTCAAACCCAAGCGGGAGCTGGTGGAAGCATATCTCGGCAAAGAGGCGGCGGGGTTGTTGGAGGACGAGCCAATGAGGCCAGTAGATGACATGGGCCTTGGACCAGTCGAAAAGCTTTCTGATGAAGAGAAGGATGCTATTCGCAAAGAACGGGAAAATCGCCCTTGGACAAAACGGCAATACTACGACTGGGCCGAAGAATATCTTGGAAAAGACAAAGAGTGGGTCGACAAAACTTTCACATTCCATCCTGATGGCACGACGAGCGTGGAGGGGGATCTGATTTGCTCTGGTCTAACTGAACCGATCCTACCGAAGGGGCTAAAGGAAGTTGGAGGCTATCTCAATCTCCACAGCCTCACCTCTGCCGAAGGCCTGACGCTTCCGCAATCCGTGGGAGGCAATCTCAATCTCGACAGCCTCACGACCGCCGAAGGGCTCACGCTTCCGCAATACGTGGGACTCAACCTCTATCTCAACAGCCTCACGACCGCCGAAGGGCTCACGCTTCCGCAATACGTGGGACTCAACCTCTATCTCAACAGCCTTTCAGCTGCTCAAAGGATTGTATTGAGGCAGAGATATCCGAAACTGAAGATTCTCTAATATCAGTCCTCGCTCCACGCGACATCCATCATGCATCAGAGTCATGGACATTAATACGGGTCCGAACGGGCTCGTTTTGGTATCATCGATGCATATGAAAAGAGTTCTCCTTTCCCTCGCCGCCATCGCGCTCATCGGCCAAGGGTGTCCATCGACATCGCCAGTCCCACCTGTTAAAAAGACGTCCATGTCCGCCGTCATCGAGAAGCAAATCACAAACGAGAACGGTTTGTACGGGATGTATTTCGTGCCATCGAATCGACAAGGAAGGCTACCAGGCCTGCTCGTCGTCCACGAATGGTGGGGATTGAACGAACAGATCAAGGACGAAGCCCGCAACCTCGCGGACAAGGGCTATGCCGTCTTCGCCATCGATTTGTATGACGGCGTGGTCGCGACCGAGTCGTCCAAGGCAGGGGAGCTGGCAGGAAAAGTCCGCGGCGATTCCGCAGAAGCTGAACGCAAAATGAAACTCGCCCTCGACTATCTCGAGAAACAGGAAGAGGTGGATGCCGATAAGCTTGCGTCCATAGGCTGGTGTTTCGGCGGAGGCATGAGCAATGTCATCGCCTCGTCCGGTGACAAGCGCATCAAGGCATCGATCGTGTATTACGGAACGCCGACAACCGACGCAACCCGCCTCAAGAACATGTCGCGTCCCATCCTCGGCATCTGGGGCGTCGACGACCAATCAATTAAAGTCGCCGATGTGAAGGCTTTCGAACAGAAGTTGAAAGACCAGGGGACGGACGTCGAGTTCCATTACTATGAAGATGCCGGACACGCCTTTGCGAACCCAACACGCGGTGAAGCCTACCGTCCTGAAGCCACGGCCGATGCCTGGGACAAAACTCTCGAATTCCTGAAACGTCAGCTCGGCATGTAAAAACCCCCGACGAGTTACGTCAGGGGGGTTGTTGTCAGCGGCTTCTGTGAGAGTTGTCTGCGTGAAGGGCGTCGATCGCTTCGACGATCTCGTCGATGATGCGCGCGATCGAGGTCTGGCAGTCGCTGCCCTCCGGCGGGTTGGTGATGGGTCGGCCGATCACGACGTAGTCGGCGCCGGCCAGGATGGCCTCGCCCGGCGTCATGACGCGAGCCTGGTCGCCCGCCCCGTACCACGGCGGGCGCACGCCCGGCGTCACGTAGACGAAACGGTCGCCGAAGTACTTCCGGAGCATGACCAGCTCCTTCGGCGAGCAGATCAGTCCATCGAGACCTTCCTCGTCCGCGAGATGCGCGAGTCGGCGCACACGCTCTTCGATGTGCATGGTCTGCACTTCGAGACGCTCTGCGTCGTCATGGATGTTGAGCTCGGGCACGAGCCCGATCTCGACCAAATCCTCGTAGCTGTGGCTCGTGAGCAAGGTCACGCCGAGGAGCCGCGGCTTGTTCTCGTTGTCCGCGATGCCGCCGAGCGAGTCGACGCCCTTCCGTGCGGCCGCGAGAGCCTTGCGTCCCGCGAGGCAGTGCACATTGAACATGCTCACGTGCTTGCGGCTGGCGGCTCGCGCGGCGCCGGCGACCGTGTTCGGGATGTCGTGGAACTTGAGGTCCATGAACACCTCGGAACCGGCCTGCTTGCCGAGCCGAATCGCTTCGTCGATGCCAACCGCGGTCACGAGCTCGAGTCCGATCTTGACGAGCCCGCGGAAAGGCTTGATCTCGTAGAGGATGCGCTCGGCGCGCTTCGGGTCATCCGTGTCGAGCGCGAGGATGATCCTGCCTTGTGCGTAGTTGCGCTTTTGGACAGAATGAGCGAGGTCGTCGAGTGGTCCCATTTTTTATCTCCCGTGTGAACGTCCCGCGGGAAGCCTGCATGCATTTGCGCCAATTGTCAATAATTGATACGCTGCTCACCATATGGATAACCAACCACACATGCAGGGGAGTGCTCCTATGGGAGCGCCGTCGCAGCCCACGCAGGCTAAACCCATGATGTCCTTCGATCCGAAAGACGTCGCAGACAACAAGCTCATGGCCGCGATCGGCTATATCGGGATTCTCTGTCTCATTCCGCTGCTTGCGAAAAAGGAATCACGCTTCGCCCAAGAGCATGGCAAGCAGGGTCTCGTCCTCGTGCTTGCGTACGTTGCGCTGTGGCTCTTCACCTTGATACCAATTTTGGGATGGTTCCTCGGCCCGATCCTCGTGCTTATCCTCATGATCATCAACGTGATCGCACTCATCAAGGCGCTCATGGGTGAGTTCTGGGAGGTTCCACTTCTCGGTAAGTATCGATCACAAATTAAATTGTAAGGTCACCAAGAAGCCCCCGGTATGCCCGGGGGCTTTTGTTTTTCGTTCATCGTTCATCGCTCATCGTTCATGGCTCATCGTTCATCGTTCATCGCTCATGGCTCATGGCTCATCGCTCATCGCTCACGGCTCATCGCGCATCGTGTGAAATAGTTGGACCTCGCCCGACGGAGGTAAGGCGAGGTCCAGGGTGGCGACCGGAAAGCGAATCAGTCACGGTCGCGAGGGGGTGCGAAGGACAGGTTTCTCAGACGCCAGCCGGAACGCTCCCTTCAAATAAGCACTCCGGCCGACTTATGTGCCCATAAGGACAGTGGGTAATCGGTCTGAGAAACCAGGTTCTGGCCGAGATATGCTGGGAACTTCCCCAGCTCGGCCAGTGGTTCACGGTACGCGCCTCGTCCCGGCGCTCAGGGCCACGATGTACATGGCGTGCTCTCCGTACTAGCAGTTGGTGACACTGTGGACGACCAGCCGCCCACCCTCGTATGGTGCCCAGCGGGGGGCAGGGGGTCAACAAAAAGAAATGACGATGGAGTCGCGGTCTTTGTCTTTTTACGGAAAGCGGCTAAGCTCTTCCCATGTTGAGAGAGCTCCTCGCACGTGCGGACGCCCTACGAGCCAAGGTTGATGACGCCTGGCGCATTTTGCAATTGGATACGGTCAAAGCCGAGATTGCCGCGCTTGAGGCCGAGACCATGGCGCCGGATTTTTGGTCCGACCAGGAGCGCGCCAAACGTGAATCGCAGAAACTGTCAGACCTGAAAAAGGAATATGCATCTTGGAGCGTCATTCGCATGGAGTTACTCGATACGATCGAACTCGCACGCGAAGCTGAGCGCGAGGGTGGTTCCGAGCTCGCATCAGATATTGCGCAGAAGCTCGACGAAATGGAACGACGGTATCTCGAGCTCGAGTTCTCTCTGCTCTTTTCCGGCGATTACGATGAGAAGAACGCTATCCTGTCGATCCACGCGGGCGCCGGAGGTACCGACGCGCAGGATTGGGCCGAGATGCTCATGCGCATGTTTTTCCGTTACGCCGAGCGCAAAGGTTGGAAGGTACGACTGCTCGACGAATCGCGCGGCGGTGAAGCCGGTATCAAGTCGGCAACATTCGAAATCACTGGGCGTCACGCCTATGGCCATCTCAAATCCGAGCACGGCGTCCATCGTCTCGTCCGTCAGTCGCCATTCAACAGCGACGCGCTCCGACAAACGTCCTTTGCCTTGGTCGAAGTTGTCCCAGAAATCGACGAATCCATCGACGTCGACATCGATCCAAAGGACCTGCGCATCGACACCTTCATGAGCGGTGGGAAGGGCGGGCAGTCGGTCAACACGACATATAGCGCCGTACGCATCGTCCACTTGCCGACCAAGATCACGGTCTCCTGTCAGAACGAACGATCTCAAACGCAGAACAAGGAGACGGCGATGAAGATCCTTAAGTCAAAACTCTTGAAATTGAAGGAAGAGGAGCTGCAAAAAGAAAAACAAAAGTTACGCGGTGAGTATCAAAGTGCGGAATGGGGGAATCAGATCCGTTCCTACGTCGTGCACCCGTATCACATGGTTAAAGATCACCGCACCTCAGTCGAAACCGCGGACACGGATGCGGTCTTGGATGGCGATCTCGACCGGTTTATCGAAGGGTATCTCCGCGCGCAGGCGGAAGGGCGTGATTTGAAAGCGGAACTGAATGAGGATTAGGTCTTGAACAGGAAAAACATGGCGAGGATCAATCCGGAAGCAACAAAGTTGAGTGAGCCGGATATGAGGAGCGGTAATGAGCGGCGATGCACACCGTACGCGATCCAGACGGCGTTCGAAATAACGAGAATGAAAAATGTCGAGGGCGCCAGATCGCCCACGTGTTTCGTTTCGAAAATTTTAAACACTTGCGGAAACAGGGCGATGCCTGAGAGCAGTGCTGCGCCCTCGGTCAGGTGATCGATCGGATGGTTGTGCTTGGAAAAGAGTTTACGGTCCGCGAGTCCGTTGGCCATATGCAGGTATGATACGCTATTTTATGATTCCATGAATCCCTCCGAAATCAAGGCAGTCCTTCACGAGATTGGCGGTACCGCAAACAAGCGCCTCGGCCAGCATTTTTTGATTGATAAAAACATTCTGCGCATCATCGTCGAAGCGGCGGAGATCGAGCCCGGCGACCGCGTGCTCGAGATCGGCCCGGGCCTTGGTGTGTTGACGCGCGCCCTGATC
>CAYGDS010000087.1:0-4604 GCA_964348595.1 uncultured Gammaproteobacteria bacterium
GGTTGGCAGGAGTGGAGGGACTCGAACCCCCGACAAGCGGTTTTGGAGACCGCTGCTCTACCAAACTGAGCTACACTCCTTCAAGCAGCAATTGAATTATAGCAGAGGGGTTCTCGAAGGGTCAAGAATTGGTGGGCGTCGCGGGTGGGTCGCCGACGCGGCAAGACCGTAGGTATGGTCAGACGCGGCGGGTTTGTGTTTGGTTTTGATGAATATGTCGCTCTCCGCAAATATGCGGAAGAAATCGGAGTAATCTTCTTTGCCAGCGTCTGGGATCCAAAGAGCGTGGATTTCATGGAGAGCATCGGTGTTGGCGCATACAAAGTTCCGTCAGCTGACATCACCAACTTGCCGCTGCTTGAATACGTCGCAAAGACCAACAAGCCCGTGCTTATCTCCACGGGCATGTGCACTCTGGATGAAATCGACGAGGCCGTAGAAACGGTCTTACGCCACAACAACCGCTTGATCATCCATCACTGCGTTTCGTTGTATCCGTGCCCGGAAGAGAAGCTGAACATGCGTGCCTTACCCATGCTGGCAGAGCGCTACGCCCCGTTGCCCGTCGGCTACTCGGGACATGAGACGACAGTTGAGCCCACCCTGGCGGCTATCGCCATGGGCGCGGCGACTGTAGAGCGTCACATTACGCTCGATCGCAACATGAAGGGCCCAGATCACAAAGCCAGCTTGGAAATCCCGGAACTTAAGAAACTCGTGGAGGAGATCCGCCGCATCGAGCGTGTGCTCGGGCAGCCGATCAAGTTGATTTATCCGGAAGAAGTTCCGATGCGCGAAAAGCTCGCCAAGAGCATTGTCGCTCGCGTCACAATTCCCAAGGGCACGAAGATCACGCAGGAGATGCTGACCTTGAAGAGTCCGGCCAAGGGCCTCATGGCGCGAGACATGCCCAAGCTTGTCGGGCGTAGGGCCAAAGTCGATATCGCGCCGGATGATTTGCTCGCTCACGACAAGGTTGAATAAAAGAAACACCCCCGACGAATCCCGTCGGGGGTTTGATGTTAGAGCTGCTCGATCGCGTCGGCGGCGAGCCTCGCGATTTTGCCCAGGTTGGCGAAAAGCGGCAGATCTCGGTTGAACTCGCGATCCGCGCGCCTCAGGAGCCTGTCGAACGAAACCGCGTCGTTGATCTCGAGGCAGCCGCCGGCTTCGACGAGCGGGTAGTGCTCGGCGCCTTTGATCGTGTCCGCGAGTCCAACGCGCGTCCGCTCGGTCACGATGCTCACGGCCACCCCTCTGCCGAGCGCGGCGTAGAGGAGCGAGGTGCTCGAGGTCGAGAGCGTGACGTCGACGGTACGCGCGAGATCGTCGGTCGGGAAGCGCTTTCCGTCATCGAGCTCGTCGATGAGACGGCCCGGGTGCTCGGCCTTGAAGCCCTCGATCATCGGGTGCCAGGTGGATCCGAGCTCCTCGAGCTTCTTGGGATGGAGGCGGATCACCGCCCTCCAGCCCGGGCTCTGCACGAGCGAGGCGAACAGTACCCGGAGCATGTCCGTGGTGTACTCGCCTTGTCCGACGAGGAGCGCGATTCCTCCGCCGTTCGCACGGTGCGTGTCGACCGCATCGGTCACGTGCGTGGGGACGGGGACAAGCTTGTCGAACGCGGGGTTGCCGCAGGCGAGGACGCGCGAGACCGAATCGGCCGCGTACTTCGCGCCCACCTTGTCGAGCGTGCAAAGCAGGTCAGCCTTCGCCTTCGTTCGCTTGTGGCCCTGCCACACGTCCTCGATCACGACGAGCGGAATCTTGCGCTCGTTGGCCGCGAGGCCGAAGCGCTCCTCGCAGTTGATCGGCTTGGAGGTGCCGGTGACTACGAGGGCAATCTCGGCAAGCGCGAGGACCTCGTCGATGTCGACGTCGATCTCGGGCGGCTGCTTCTGGAAGTCCCTGCTTCCCATCCAGATGGGCCTGTGTCCTGCGTGGATCCAGTTGTCGGTGCCGAGGCCTTCGGTCACCACGACGATGGGGTGTCCCCGAGCTTGGAGCTCGTCTGCCACCGGGATAAGAGCACGGGCGGCGCCTATGTCCTTGCTCACGAACAAAATCGTTCTGCTCATCGCACTTTCCCTCCTGATTGCGATTTCGTGTTAAAGAAGAAGGAACGGGCGAAGTGTAGCGATTTTTTGCCATTTGTCAATGTTCCGGTACCATCCTTCCGTCCGCTATGAAAATCATTGAGGCTGACGGAAAGGCCATTTTAGCCACCCATCACATCAACATTCCTCCGTCCGTGTGGTTGGACCGTATGGCAGAATCTTGGCCTTCAGGGCGACCATGGACGGGCGCGGGCTGGCTGAAGGCGCAGGTGCTCAGCGGCCGAAGAGGTAAGCGCGGATTGGTTGTGCGCGTGTCCGAACAAGAGGCGTTTGATGATGCACTGGTTCGTTGTAGGGAGGCGATCGGTGCGGAAGAATCCTTTGGTTTTTTATTTGAGGTCGATATACCACATACAGAAGAATGGCTGCTTGCCATGGAAGTCGATCGTGCGCGCGCCGGATTCCGTCTGACAGTGAGTGCGGTCGGTGGGGCAGAAGCCGCCGAAGCGCAGCGTTTTGAATTCGATCAAATCGAGCAAGTGTTGGGTCGCATCCCGACAGCGCTTTACGATATCGTTCAAAAAATGTTCAAACTCATGAAGGGTGAGGACATTCTGTCGATCGAAATCAATCCGCTGGCACGGTCCGAAAACGGAACCTGGACGGCGCTCGATGCCAAAATCGATTTGGATGAAGCTGCGCTTGCCCGTCATCCGGGTCGAGCGCTCAGCACCGTGGTTGGAAATGGCATCACAGAGCTGAAAGGGGATATCGCGGTCATGTTGTTTGGAGGGGGCGCGAGTCTCATTGCCATGGACGCGCTGTTGCATGCGGGAGGTCGTCCGGCGAATTACGTTGAAGCGAGTGGGAATCCCGATCCAGAAAAAATCAAGGAACTCACGCACCGAATTTTGGCTAAGCCGGGACTGTCCGCGCTTTGGGTTGCAGGGTCATACGCGAATTTCACCGATATTTACGAGACACTGCGAGCGGTTCTTGCGGCTTATCAAACCTCAGGGTATGCGATCCCCATCGTAATTCGTCGCGACGGGCCCCGCGCCGATGAGGCAAAAACCTTCGCTTTACAATGGGCCTCTGTGCATTCGATCCCGTTGATTTTTCACCTGTCCGACGTTTCCATCGAGACCTCGGCGAATGAGGTCGTGAAGCTGGCATATGTTTCCTAGGATCCTTGACGCGAATACGCCGATCGTCATCCAGGGGATCACTGGAAAAGAGGGTTCCCGCATGGCTGGATGGATGAAGCGATCGGGGGCCAACATCGTCGCGGGGGTGACCCCTGGGAAGGGCGGGCAATCCGTCGAAGGCATTCCCGTGTTCAACTCCATCTCCGAGGCGGTATCGGCACATGGAGCTATTGAAGCCTCGTGCATCGTGGTCCCTCCCGTGCGAGTGCTTGAGGCTTTCCAGTCCGCGCTTGATGCTGGGATCAGATTGGTCCACGTATTAACCGAAAACGTTCCCGTGCATGATGTCCTCGAGATGCGTCGACTGGCTTCGGGCGCCGGGGTTTCGCTACTTGGACCGGCTTCCGTTGGGTATCTGCAATTCCCGCGGTTTAGACTTGGATACATGGGAGGGGAGCGCCCATTCGAGTCTTGTAGGGAGGGGGATCTGGCCGTGCTTTCCACTTCTGGTGGCATGGCGAACGAAATAATCGCGTCATTGAGTCGAGTCGGCGTAGGAATCCGGTTAGCTGTCGCATTGGGCGGGGGATGGATACTGGGTACGAGTATCGGCGAAGCCGTCCGAGCATGCGAGCAACTTCCAGAGGTGAAGCGCATCGTGGTTTTCGTGGAACCCGGGCAGCCGTTCGTACAGGCATTAGCATCTGGAACGTTTCGACCGGAAAAACCCCTCATCGTACTCATGCCTGGAGAATGCCTTGATCACATGCCCAAAGATCGCCCATTCGGTCATGCGGGTACCATCGTGGGTGAGCAGGATATGTCGGTTCAAGAGACCAAGGTCGCCATACGCCGTCACGGGACTGTCTGCGTTGACGGCGTGCCTGAGCTCGTCCAAGCTGTGCTTCAGTATGGCTGATGTGACATTTGCCGCCGCCGTTTGGAAGCATTGGACGGGGCGCGAGCTGACCGAATCGGCAGCCCGCTTGGTTGAGGCTTGCCTCGTGTATTCCATGGATCATGGCTCCGAACCGCCGAGCGCTTTTGTCGCGGAAATTGTCGGAAGCTGCCACAAGCCGGTTGCCGATGCCGTAGCCGCGGGTTTGCTCACCCTCGGGCCTCGCCATGGGAATGCCTGCGGTGCCGCGTGTAGAGTATTTCAGTCGTCGTTGCCCAACCAGCCGGCAAAAGACCTGGTCGCTCGTGTACTCACCGAACGCCAACGTCTTCCTGGATACGGACATGCTATCTATAAAGATGTCGATCCGCGTGCAGTCGCGTTGACCAAGCTCGCTCTCGCATCGCTACCCGAATCAAGCCATGTCCGTTTTGCTCTCGAAATAGAACGTGAGCTTGCCACACAAAAGGGAAAACCGCTGCCACTCAACATCGACGGGGC
>CAYGDS010000087.1:4614-5029 GCA_964348595.1 uncultured Gammaproteobacteria bacterium
GGGCGATCGGTGCCATCGTGGCGGATGTGGGAGGGGAAGCCGTTCATGCCGATGCGCTTTTCACGTGCGCCCGCGCCTTTGGTCTCGTGAAGCACGCGGTTGGCGGAGCGGCCCGTGATACGTACATCCGCGGGCAGCAGAGCATATGAGCTTCATCGACTGGCGGTTTTTGCTGTTCTTGCCCACCGTCTTCGCTCTCCATTACTTGATTGCCGAACGGTATCGTTGGCTGTTGTTGCTGGTTGCCAGCTATGTTTTTTACATGGCTTGGAAACCGGAATACGGTTTGATTTTATTTGCCATCACGTGTGTCGACTATGTCAGTGGACTGATGATGGGTCTGGTCCAAGGTGAAAAGCGCCGTCGAGTTTGGCTGCTGTTTAGCCTGATCTCCAATCTAGGGATTCTTTTCTAC
>CAYGDS010000088.1:0-4967 GCA_964348595.1 uncultured Gammaproteobacteria bacterium
TCGTAATAGCTGGCCTCGTGCGGGATAAACATGAAGGCGAAATCCATCGTCCCCTCCTCCGGTCGGATGTATTTGTGAGTTTCCTTAATGCGGTTCTTTAGATCATTCACAAAAGCCCGCTCATAATTCGTCTTCTCCTCATCGGTCGTGGCCGAGACGAGACGATTGTAATTTTCGAGACTGAACTTTGAATCAATCGGTACGATCTTGTCTTTTACGAAGACAGCGGCATCGACGATCTCGCCATCGCGGAACTTGTATTGCATCTGATACTGATCCGGAGCGAAGATATTCTTGAGCAAGGTCTCGAGATAATATTCGCCGATAATCCCGCGCTGCTTCGGATTCGTGAGGATACGCTGCAAGTTCTCAAGCTGACCGGAGAACGAGAGCACCTGTCGATTCGTTTCCTCGATCTTTACGAGACGTTCGGTAACATCTCGCACGGCCCCCGTCATGTGATGGCTCGAAGCTTGTTGCTGCTTCATGGATTCGTTAAGCGAACCACGGACCTGCTGATCGAGCTCGGCAAGACGCTCTTGGAGCATGAGCATGGCCTGTGGGTCCTGTGCCTGCTTCTTGTCTCTGAGCAGTATCCAAAGAAGCAGCCCGAGGCCAAAAAAACCCCCAATCAGGACCAAGAGTACGATGAAAAGCGAGCCGTCCATAGTCTGGCAAGTATCAAGGATCAAAGGGCAAATAGCAAGCCCCTTTTTGGTTGGATTTCCTCGATATTCGTTACTCATTATTCGCTATTCGTTAAGGGGACTTGCAAACTTTTGGACGATCGTTTATATACCCACAACACCCCTATCCACAATTTGCAATCGCCGACGTGTATGCTATGTTCGGCGACAACAATGACCAACCCCATTATCTATGGAAATGAATAATATGTTACATTCTGGACCCAGTTCTTGGGACCGTGACATGCAAGGTTTGGATGAAGACCAAGAGTCCGAAAATTTGACGGCGCTCGGCATGCATTTGGCCGGCGATGATAAAGATAAAGATGATGATGAGAAGAAGGAAGAGGAAGAAGAGGTAGGAGCGGAGGCAGCCGTCGCCGCACAAGAGGCGCTGGACAAAAAGGACGAGGACGAGGAAGAGGCAGAAGAGGTCGAGGAGGTAGATGAGCTCAAAGAGCTCGATCGTCTCGAAAAAGTATTGAAAGAGGAGGACGCGCCGAAGATGGGAGATGATGAGGAATAGAAAGAACCCCGCCCCGCAATACTGCGTGGGCGGGGTTCTGAGTAGTGGAGACGCCGAGAATCGAACTCGGGTCCGAAAGCAGTACCTGGGATATCCCCTACGCGTGTAGCCCATGATTCGACATGGACGATCTAGTCTTCTGTGGGTCCGACGCCCTCCGTGGATTTATCGGTTCCCCGGTAACCTAGTACAGTTTTTCTTATCCACGGCGCGTTGTACGGCGTCCGCGAACCAGTCTCTTTTTTACGTCTTACCCCCTACCGAGACCTCTCGGGGAAGACGGTCGAGCTAAGCTCGACGATTCCTCAAGCCGCAGCTCTTGGGTGCCTGTTTTAACGTGGCCTCAGACTCCACGACGCGCGAACATCCTTTTCCCGCCTCCGTCGAAACCTGTCGTCCCCTCTCGATTCGCAAGACGTATGATCCTTGATCCCAGATCCGTGATCCCAGTTAGTCTCAGGGATCAAGGCTCAGGGATCTAGGTTCTGATACTAGATTCTTGTGTGTCGGGAGGGATGTCCGTCACGTGGCCGAAAGGCTCTACGTGACGGACCCAGGTGTCAGGCGGGTTCGTCGCAGAAGCGTGCGAAGTTGAGATGTCCTTCGCCGCGTTCCCAGTTGTGCTTGGCCTCGCGAGCGTCTCGACGCTCGCGCTCACGCTCGTGCCGTCGGTCGCGTAGAGCGAGCTCCGCGTACGTCGGCAGGTTGGTAAGCGCCCACGCACGTCCGAGCTTCCAGGCGATGCGCGTCCGGTCTCCCGTTCGCGTGTGTGCCTGATGCGCGAGACCGTTCAGCGAGTCGCTGTCGATCGTCGCGTTGCGCACCGAGCGCACGCCGCGCAGGACGTAGCCCTCGAGATGCTTGACCGCACGGAACACATCCTTTGTGCTCCTCATGCTATCCCACTCGAAACGCTCGTCGTCGATCGCGGCCATGTCGGCCGCGCGGAACTCGGGATCGTCGGGGTTGAAGGTTCCGATGTCACCATCGGTTGCGTCCGGCTTTTCCACCGCGGACACTTCAGTGGGATTGTTGATCTTCATCCCTCTCGACCATGAAGGCGCATAGCGCACGAAATTCATAAGCGGGAGGGATGCCCGACCGATAGATTCGATCGGGCCAAGGGGCTAGTGGCGGTCCTCTTCACGCATGTCGAGCAATTCGCCCAACACGATGTGCAGAGGTCCGGCGTAATAGCTGCTAAAATCGCCGTAGACTCCGGCATAGAACGACTTGTCGAAATTTGACCCGTCGTGCCATGGATCGGTTGCCTTGACGGCGACAATCTTGCAAACAGCTCCGACGAGCGCGGGATCGAGCCCGTGCAAGTACTTGCCGCTCTTAATGGCATGAAGCATGCGCTCCATGATCAGGACGGCGAGCTCCTCGCTCACAGCTCCGTCCGCAAGAGCCTTCTTCACCAGCGATTCCAGGGGACCGTTCTTCTCTTCCATGATTACCTCCAGCCTTCTTCCTCTTTCGAGGATGTATGAATGGCGTGTAGGCGATGGATGATCCCCTCTCGACCATGAACGCATAGCGCGTAGCGCGCCTGGGTTTGACGTTGGTCGGGGAGACGCGCGATCACGGTGTGATGAACACGGGTTCGTGCGTCGAGGAGCGTGGGATCGTCTGCAGAGCAGACAGAACCTCCGAAGGAACGTGACGGCAGGAGCCGTCGCACTCCCCCTTTCGGGAGAGCGTGATGTCCCCGCCGAAACGGGATTCATCTACCAGGTAGAAGTGATGCCTCCTACCCTCTGCTTCCGCACAGATTGAATATCCGCGCGGACCGTTGTCGTCTCCATGGTCGAACTGACCGAAGACGGCGAGTACCCTGAGCTCTTTCATGACGAACCTCTCAGATTTCCCGTGTCACTCGGATCCGCCGAGCACGGTTGGAGGACCATCCTCCGGCGAACACGGACTCACGCATGCGAGCGGATCTGCTCCAGGCGAGCGATCAAGTTCTGATCGACGACCGGAACCGGCTGACGCGGGGTGTGGCTGAAGCTGAGCTCGTGCCACGTTCCACGCTCATCGCGGAAGTACCTGACGGCGCCGTACAGACTGACGCCGATGGGCAGCTCCCACTTGCCGTTGACGAGCTTCCATTCGTTCTCCTTGAGAGAGAACAGGGTATGGATTCGCGTCTCACACACGTGCTGTCCACAAATGAAGGGGTTCATCTTATGAATCACCTCCTTCCCGGGTCACGCTGGGTTGTCGACCAGTTTCCCCTCTCGATCTTCGTCCTTCGACTGGCTCAGGACCAAAAGCGGGAGGGAAGTCCGTCAGAGCTCTTGCGAGATGACGGACAGAATTTAAGTGCAGTCCTTTCCAGTTTGCAGCTGGTTAGGGTTGGCTCCAAGGATGACGCCTCGAGGTCAACAGTTTTGTCTCGCGTCTCTAGATTCACCGATGTCATACCAGTGAACCCTTCGCTGACGTGGGTGGGGTTACGCACCCTCTGCTGTCCTTTACGGGTCAACAGCCGAGACCAGATTTACAGATGCCTGCACAATACATCCACTTCCCTCTCGATCTTCATCCTTCGACGAGCTCAGGACGAAAAGCGGGAGGGAAGCACATCAGTTGGATGTGCTAAGGAAAGAATCGTATACGCAGTGATACCGGAAAGGGTGCACTCCCATCTCGTCCGATACCTTATGGTTGGTGTGCATGACTGAGTCTGCCCAACCACTTCTTCACCGGGGGTGACCCATTGAAGGCTCAGCCGAGGATGCTGCTGCGTAAGCCAGCTCCCTCCCTCTCGATTCGCAAGACCTATGATCCTTGATCCCAGAACCGTGAACCCAGATCGATTCAGAGATCAAGGCTCAGGGATCTCGGTTCTATTTTTGGATACTTGTGTGTCGAGAGGGAAGTCCGTCAGAGCTCTTGCGAGATGACGGAGAGAAGAAGTGGATGGGCGCTCATCTAGTATGGGCGTCCGACCTTTCCTGTACCGAGAGATCCTCGGCCTTGGGCTTCACGTCTGCAAACGTGATTGAGAGGCAAGCCTCTCTTAGAACTTCGGATTGGGCTTGCAGACCCGCACCTCGTTCATTGAAGGATGGTTTGGAATGATCTCCAACCCTGCCTCCAAGACGTGAACCATTTAAGGTTCGGTCGTCACCTCCCCCCACAGCAGCTCACCAACTAGAATCCACGTGAGACATCTGCCGCGGGAACTTTGGGACTGCGCCACTTCTGATCCGGGGTCTCGTCATACGCCAGAGGCGTACAAGACGATCCGCACGTACAGGAGGCGCTACCCCATCTCGACTTTCGATAGTGTTAGATCGACTTCCGAGATGGGTCTCCGACGACGCTCTGTTCGTCGGAGGTGAGTTGTTGAATGTTCCGCGTTAGCGGTTCCGCTTGCCGCACCCCGTCGGGGTGAGAAGCAGAAGGCCCAAGCCCCGCTCGACTTTCCGCGCTTCCCTCGAGAGTCTCTCGAGTTCCTTCACGGAGATGCCGAGAACCGCCAAGGCCTCCTGGAGGCGGGAATCCGAGCTCCCGCTCCGCCAGTAGTTTCCTACCAGCGTCTTTGCGACCATGATGTCCATGCAGCCCCCCTCTCGACCATGAACGCATAACGCATAACGCGAAACGTTCATAAGCGGGAGGGAAACCCGTCAGAGCTCTTGCGAGATGACGGGTGAAGATTTTTGAGGCGTCGACTTTCGGTCGAGCGCCCCTTCCCTGACCCTTGGGGCCAGAGCTTCGCGGGTGCTACCGCGATTGAATAG
>CAYGDS010000089.1:0-4759 GCA_964348595.1 uncultured Gammaproteobacteria bacterium
GCAGAGAAGGATTCGAACCTTCGAAGGCACAAGGCCAGCAGATTTACAGTCTGCCCCCGTTGACCGCTTGGGTATCTGCCCGTCGGACCCGATCCGAAGATCAGGTCATGGAGCCGTTGACCGGGATTGAACCGGTGACCTTTTCCTTACCATGGAAATGCTCTACCAGCTGAGCTACAACGGCATGTTTGCAAAGGAGCAACGGCGCGTTACTTTTTTCGGGCGAAAAGCGCATCGATTTTTTCCTTCCACCCTTGGAACCGCGCTGGGTCGTCGATCAGGAGTCGGAGGCGCCCGAAGCGCTCACGCGCCTCTTTCTGATCGCCGAGGAGTATAGCAGTTTCCAGGGATTGTTCAAGGTACTTGGCGCTTCCCGGCTCGAGCTCGCTCGCGCGCTTCGCAGGGGTCCACGCTTTTGCGTATTCCTTGTGCGCAACGTAGAACTCCGCGAGCTCGGCGTATCGGTGCGCAAGTCGCGGGCTCGCGTCCACTGCTTTCTTACGCATCGCCTCGGCTAAGGCGATATTACCCTCCGCGTCCGCGATTTCGGCTAAGCCCGCATACGTCGCGTCGTCGGCCTTTTTGATCTTCACGAGAAAATCAAAGGTCTCTTTGGCCTGCGGAAAGAGCTTTTGTTTGAGATAGATTTGCCCGAGGCCACGATACGCATCGGACTGACGCGCGTCGAGCGAGAGGACCTCGATGTAGCGACGTTCGGCATCCGCCCACTTGAGATCACGCGCGAGTGAGCGCGCCTCCGCGAGCAACACTTTGATCTTTTCACGCGTGGACGGCGCCATGATGGCGAGCGGACTCGTGGCTTTTTTGTAGAGCTTCTCGAAAGACTTGAGGCGCTGGTAGGTGCGTCGATAGAGCGAGGTCGCGCTCCGCGCGGCCTCGCGTCCGAGGCGCCGCGCGGCTTCCAAACGATCCGCGGCCACGCGCTCAAAGCGGCGCTCGATCATATCGTCGCGCTTTTGCTTTGCCTGCTCCTCACGAATCGAAAGCGGGTCGAGAAGACGTATCTCCTTCCAGTGGCGGACGATAAGAAATGCGATCACTCCAAGCGCGAGCGCCGCAATCCCGAACGAAATGAGCGTGAGGGTCATGCACTAGGCGGGCACGGCGGCGCGACACAAGAGACCGAAGGCTCGTGGATCGAGGGATGCGCCGCCGACGAGTGCGCCGTCGACTCCGGTCGTTGAAAGATATTCCGCGACGCTGCGAGCGTCCACGGAACCTCCGTAAATGATGCGGGCCTCCGCGGCCGATTTGGATCCCCAAAGTTTGCCGAGCTGCTCGCGGATAGCGGCGTGCATGTCGCGCGCGTCTTCGGGGTTACACGGCTTACCCGTACCGATGGCCCAGATGGGTTCGTAGGCGATGACCGGGGCGAGGCTGCCTGTACCCTTGGCATCCCCGAGCGAGGCGATAAGCTCCGCTTTGACGACCTTTGTCGCAAGGCCTTTTTTACGATCGGCTGCGGACTCCCCCACGCAAACCACAGGCTGGATTCCGGCTTTCTGCAAGGCGACGATTTTTTTTGCGACCATGGCGTCGGTTTCACCGAGATGGATGCGGCGCTCGCTGTGGCCCACAAGGCACAAATTGACACCGAATTCCTTCAACATCTCTGGCGATGTTTCGCCCGTGTATGCGCCCTCATCCGCCCAAAAGGCGTTCTGGGCACCCAGAAGCGGCACACCGGCGCGACCAAGTGAGGCGCGTGCAGCCGCAAGCGATACATGCGGCACGGCAATGCCAATGTCGAGATCCTTTGGCAGGCGCTCGCGACGAAACGCGCGCACCCATGCCCCGGCTTTCACCGGCCCATAATGCATTTTCCAGTTCGCGATCACGAGCTTGCGCATAGTTCGACTCCCTTCCTACCGCATCTTGCAAGATTGATCAAGAGGCAAAAAGACGTTCCACGGTGCGCTGGTCCTGAAATGGGCCGATCAGGGCGGCAGCCATGTGTTCGCGCAAGAGGATGCGTTTGGCCACACGCTGGATATCACGTGCTGTGACTCGCTCGAGTTGCTTGAGGCGTTCCTCCGGCGTTTTGATTTCTTTTTGAAAGATCCACTGGCGGCCGTACCAATCGGCTTGATGGGACGAGTCCTCAAACGAGAGTGTGATTTTACCACGGATATGATCCTTCGCACGACGCAGTTCCTCCGCGCCGACGAGAGTCGTTTTCATTTTGTTGAGCTCTTGCCAGATCACGTCGACGGCCTCCTTGATGCGCGTCTTGTCGAGGCCGGAGAGAATGGTGAACACGCCTGTGTCTTCGATTGGTTGATGACTCGCGCTCACGGAGTAACAGAGCCCGCGGCGCTCGCGCACTTGGATAAAGAGACGCGAGGACATGGTGCCGCCAAGAACATCGGCGAGAAGATGCGCCGCGGGCGTGTCGTCGTCTTTGAGGGCAAGGCCATGGAAGGCCATGCCGAGCTGAACTTGCTCGGTGTTCTTTTTCTGGAATGCGATGGGGCGTTTGAGCTGGGCAGGTGAGCAGAAGGGATCAAACGGTTGATCGGCCTTGCGCGTGGGCTCATGCACGCTCCCGAATGTTTTGTTGAGCAAGGACCAGATGCCTGGCACGATCTTGCCCGCGACAACGATGGCCATGCGCGAGGGAATGTAATAGGCGTCGCGGTACGCGATGAGCTTCTCGCGCGGCACGGTCTTGATGACCTCACGCGGCCCCGCGATATTCCACCCGAGCGTTGAGTTTGGAAACAATGCGCCTTCCAAAATATCCTCGATATGCATGCGTGGATTATCCTCGTACATGTTGATCTCCTCGACGATGACGCCTCGCTCGCGTTGGATTTCTTTTGGATTGTACGCCGAGTGGAACAGCATGTCGTGCAAGAGATCGACCGCGAGCGTGGTTTTCGCGGCATCCATTTTGACGTAGTACGCGGTGAGGTCTTTGGAGGTGAAGGCGTTGTACTCCGCACCATAGCGATCGAGTTCTTTGGAGATATCGAGTGTCGTCGGGCGCCGCTTGGTGCCCTTGAACATGAGGTGCTCGATGAAATGCGATGCGCCGTTGATGTCTTTTGTTTCGTAGCGCGAACCAACGCGCACAAACACCATAGCTGTCATCGATGCCGCTCCTTTCTGCGGGACGACGATGGCCTTCATGCCGTTTTTGAGGGTTTTGGAAATGGGTTTCATAGGCGCCTCCTTCCCCTGCCCCCTCCTCAGGATGAGGAGGGGGTTGGGGGAGGAGCGTTAAAGCTTAGACTGTATCCACGCGACAACCTCATCGATCTTCACCCGCTCCTGACTCATCGCATCACGGTCGCGGACGGTGACGGTCGCGTCCTCTTTCGAATCGTAGTCGACGGTGAAGCACCAGGGCGTGCCGATTTCATCTTGGCGGCGATAGCGCTTGCCGATTGAGCCGCTCTCGTCGTATTCGACGGCGATGCCGGCCTCGCGCACGCGCTTCGCGAGATCGCGCCCGAGCTCGGAGAGGCCGTCCTTCTTTTGGAGAGGAAGGATCGCGGCTTTGACGGGAGCAAGGCGTGGCGGAAGACGCAGGACCATTCTTGGTTCGCTCTCCCCCTCTGCCGTACTGGCATCGTCGATGTCCAAGTGTTCACAAAGGACAGCGAGCACGGAGCGCGTGAGGCCCCAGGTTGGTTCGATAATGTGTGGCAAGATTTTTTGGTTCGATTCTGGATCGAGATACCGGAGATCTTCTTTGGAAAATTCTTGGTGACGCGAGAGGTCGTAGTCGCCGCGGTTGGCGAGGCCGCCAAGCTCCTTCATTCCGAACGGGAACTGATATTCGGGATCGATGGAACGCCTGGAATAGAACGCGCGTTCGGCATCCGGAATCTCGCGGTACTGGACATTGGCGTCCGAGAGGCGGAGCACGTCGCTCACCCACGCTTTATATTCTGCAAGCCACATTTCGAATGCACGGTCCGCATCCTCGGGCTTCACGAGGTACTCGATTTCCATCTGTTCGAACTCGCGCAGGCGGAAGATGAAATTGCCAGGTGTGATTTCGTTTCGAAACGCGCGGCCCACCTGCGCGATGCCGAGAGGGAGCTTTTTGCGCATGGTGTCGCGAATGTCTCGCCACGCCGTGAACATGCCCGCCGCCGTTTCCGGACGCAAGTACGCGACACTCGCCGCTTCCTCCTTCGGACCAATGAACGTCTTGAGCATCAAGTTAAAATGCATGACGTCCGTAAACGTCCCGCCGCATTCCGGGCAGCGGAGATCTTTGATATCGAGCGGCTTTTCTTTGTCGTATCCGGGTTCGGCTTGCCTGGCCTCGAGCAGATGGTCGGCGCGGAATCGCTTGTGGCATTTTTTGCACTCGACGAGCGGGTCGGAAAAATTCTGGAGGTGTCCGGAGGCCTCCCACACTTTTGGATTTTGGATGATGGGCGTATCGACACCCACAACATCGTCGCGTCGGCGGATAAAACGATCCCACCATGCGTCGCGGATGTTGTTTTTGAGCTCGACGCCGTACGGACCAAAGTCCCAGGCGTTCGCGAAGCCGCCGTAGATGTCGGAATCGGCGTAGACGAATCCGCGCCGCTTGCACAGCGACACGAGCAGGTCCATTTTTTTATCAGGGGTGATTGGCATATTGACCAGGCGACAGGGCGACAAGGCGTGACGACTCAAACCGTCATTACCTCACGCTCCTTGTCGGCTGCGAGTGCTTCGATCTTGCCGTTCCACTCGGCCACGGTCTTGTCGAGTTGCTCGAGCTGGCGCTTGC
>CAYGDS010000090.1:0-4702 GCA_964348595.1 uncultured Gammaproteobacteria bacterium
TATATAAACAATAGTAGTAATAAGCCATGTGGATACCGTGGATAGTGCTACAAATGGCTAAACTCAGCCCTAGAATCGGACGATTCAGTACACAGGACAACTGGACATCTTGAGGCTTTTCCGTGGATGGATCTGCCTCGATCGAAATGGCTGAGAGAAAGTCCCAAATCTTGCCCAAGAAGGGCACGAGCGATCCACAGGGTTATCCACAGGCTAGGATGCCCCGCTGGTTTGGCTGTACAAGCGCTCGCGAATCAACGAAAGGTCCTGTTTTAACTGATCATCCTCCTTCAGAAGCGTTCCGATCTTGTCACAGGCGTGCATAGCTGTCGTGTGATCTCGACCGCCAATATGGTTTCCGATAGCTGGATATGAGCATTTCGCCTCCTCGCGCAGGAGATACATGGCGATTTGTCGTGGATAGGCGAGCCTTCGTTCGCGGCTTTTCCCGAGGATGTCGTCCATGCTGACTTCGTAGAAACGAACGACTGCTTCAATGAGCGTACGCGGGGTGACGGTGCGCTTCGTGGTAGCGGGCGCGAAGCTCTGGAGGAGCGGCATGGTCGAATCAAGCGACGGCTGGGTGTTCTTGAATTGGTGGTACGCCACGATTTTGTTGAGTGCGCCCTCGAGCTCGCGCACGTTTGACTGGATGGCCCCGGCGATCGCGTGCAGGATTTCTGTTGAGAGGGGGTACTGCTTCTCACGTGCCTTAGCCTGCAAGATCGCCACGCGAGTCTCAAAGTCCGGCTTGGAAATGTCCGCCATCATGCCCCACTCAAACCTGGAGAGCAGGCGGCTCTCGAGAGCCTGGATGTCTTTGGGCGAGCGATCAGAGGTAAACACAAGCTGCTTGTCGTTCTGATGGAGGGCATTAAACGTATGGAAAAATTCTTCCTGGGTACCCTCTTTGCCACTCAAAAACTGAATGTCATCGATCAAAAGCACGTCCACAGTGCGAAAGCGATCTTTGAAATCATTGATTTTGCCTGAGCGCACGGACTGGATAAACTCGTTGGTGAAGCGTTCGCAGGTGGTGTAGCGGATCTTTACGTCCGGCTGCTGCTCTTGCACGTGATGCCCGATGGCTTGGAGGAGGTGCGTCTTCCCCATGCCGACGCCGCCATAGAGGAAGAGGGGATTGTACGTTTTTCCAAGCTTGGCAGCCGCCGCCATGCACGCCGCATGTGCCAATTCATTGCTTTTCCCAACGACGAAGCTCTCAAAGCGATAGCGTGGGTTCAGACCAATTTCCGAAGCACGCTCCTGTGCCGGTGCATCAGATGTGAATGACGCAGTCGGCTGTGAGAATGCCGGCTGAGCCGTATCACCAAAGGTTGTAAGGGGGAGCACCGTCGTATTTCTGACCTCAACGCGATAGTGGACCTCGCGAATCGGAAGATTCGAGGCGTTGCGGAGCGCGCGGATGATCGCCTCGTTATATTTTTTCTCGAGCCACGCCTTTGTAAACGTGTTGGGGACCGCAACGATTGCCGTCGTGCCCTCGGCTTGGCTCAGAAACGTGTTCTTGAACCAGGTGGTGAAGTTGGCTTTGGAGAGCGTGAGCTCGAGTTCACCGAGCGCGGCCTGCCAAAGAGCTTGAAGATCCATATAAAAAGAAAGGGAGCTAGACGATGACCGTGATAGTTTCAAGTTATCAACAGCCTGTCAAACATCCAAGGCCCGCTCTTGCCAGAAAGAACGATTTCGGCTACGCTCTCGTCTAATCCTATGGCAACCAAGCGAACCTACCAGCCCAAGAAGCGCCGTCGCGCCCGCGTGCACGGCTTCCTTCGACGTATGCGCACACGTGCCGGCCGAGAAGTCTTGTCCCGCCGCCGCCGAAAAGGGCGAAAATCGATCGCGGTACGCACCAAAGGCAAGCGCTCCCGCCGCTAACCCCAGTGAGTAGTGAGTAGAAAGTAGTGCAGTAGCCTGATTATAGGCTACTCTCTACTCACTACTCTCTACTCACTTTTATGCTCCCCAGGAGTGATCGGCTGCGGCGCGCGAAGGACTTCGCGTTGCTATCGCAGAAGGGACGCGTCGTGTACGCGCCGTTTTATGCGATGCGACTGCGCCCAAGCCAAACGCCCACCAAGGTGGGCTTTGTCGCCTCAGCGAAGATTTTCAAAACAGCCGTGAGCCGCAATCGCGTGAAGCGCCGCATGCGCGAGGTGCTTCGTCTTCTTAAGTCCGAGTGGCCGCAAGGGTTTGATCTCCTCTTCATCTTGAAGGTCGAGGTTTTGAAAGCGGACTTTGTCGAGCTCCAATCCGCCGTCCGTCGAAGTTTCGAGAAGATCCCCGAGGCGATGAGCAAGCCCGCGCAGCCGCGAAAGAAAATGAAGGCGCGCCGGAAGACATCGGTCATCTTTCGCCCAGGAGCATGATGACTCGTCTTGCGCAGATCCCGCGCGGCCTCGGGCAGCTCCTCATCCGCGTATACCAAAAAACCCTGTCGCCCGATCACGGGCCATTCAGGGCTTTGTTTCGTCACGGCGTATGCCGCTTCCATCCAACCTGCTCGCAGTATACGTACGAGGCGATCGGGAAGTACGGGTTGATCAAAGGTTCATGGATGGGTTCGCGTCGCGTCCTCCGGTGCCATCCGTGGAGCAAGGGCGGGCACGACCCGGTACCGTGACCCCTCTTCCGTATCCCCTGTCGCCAGGGGAGATACCGGTCACCCCTTGAGCAGCCTTTGTCGACCGGCGGTGCCGCCAACCGGATTTTCAAAGCTCCATCATGCCACCCGACGATCTCGGATCGGGGGTGTTCTATGTCAAATAATCCTTTGAGCTTTGCTACTACCCCACCTCAAGATCTTGCCTTGCTTGTTCAAGAGGCATTTGAAGGATGTCTGCAGCCTCTTTCAGAATCGCCGCATTTTCGGGAAGCATCTTCAACAAACCGTCAAAATCCCCTTGACTCATCCCGTCATAGGTCGGCGGAACAAGATCATCATGATCGCCGTCCGCATCATTCCGGATCTCCTTATACTTTACAATGTCCTCTCGAAGCTTCCGCAGGGCATCCGCCCGGACGCTCTCGTCTTGTTGCAGCAATTGCTGAATCAACCCCCGCGCGACTTCACGCGCCTGTGAAACTTCCTCATCGTCCCCTGCTTCCGGAAGTGCGACTCGCCCGGATTCTTCCCTTACGAAATCGCTAAGAAATTCTCTCACTTGAGCATGAAGTTTTCGCTTTAACTCATCTTCCGCAATGACTTGCGGCGGTTTTTGCGAAGAGGGTGGTTGTTCATTACTCATACCGTTAACTAGGCCCACCCTGCGCACGAATATTCTCATTATGTATCCTTTGTAGAGCTGCGTTACCCCCTTCTCCACGATGGCCCTTCCTCCAACTTTCATCTCTCGCTTCGGCTTCCCTATTGGCCGTGTGCTCAACCTGCCTTTCGACACGTGAGATAATACCTTGCGCCTGTTTCACGTATTCATCAATACGACGCGCATCTTTCTCAACCGCTAACGCATCAATGACTTGCGAGAGCTCTTCCATCTGCACACTTGCGAAATCCTTTATTTCGCGGTTACGATCGTCGATCATGGCATCGAGCGTCTTCAGTGTACTGTCAAACTTAGCCTGCAGCTCACCTGCGGTACCCAGAGCTTCAAACGCATTCCGCAACCCGCGATTCGCCTTTACTTCTGCAATGCGCTTCTGAAGCGGATTCTTCTCAGGCTGGCTGGGCTTTGCAACTGGCTGAGGCATCTCCATTGACATAAAATTGTTTAAGTTGGTGAGAATGCCCCAATTCTACACCTTCCACCGGATTAAACCTGAACAGAACGTCAAGAGGTCCGTTCAAAATAATTTCCGCGATGAGCCGTTGACGTGCCGATGCCGGGAGAAATGCCGGATCTTGAATTAACCGAAAAGAATGAACAAATCCGCCAAGAAATCGGAAAAATAATTTGTATACAAAACACCACTTCGCGTAAAGTTTCGAAGTGTTTTTTCAGTCGGAACTATGCTAACAGCATGGCCCGCACATCTTCCTCCGCCATCGGGATCGAAACGCGCTTGCGCTTGCCCGTCGCGCCTTTGTCGATCGAGAGCTCTGACGGCGAGAGCCCGAGCGTTTTCGCAAGGAACCGCACGAGTTCCTCGTTGGCTTTGCCATCGACCGGCGGAGCAGCCAGGCGGATCTTCAAGGCGCCATCGTGCATGCCGACGACTTCGGTCTTCGAAGCGTTTGGGACGATCAAGAGGGAGAGATTCATGAGTCTGGTAGCCAAGTAGTCTTGTAGGCTTGTACCAAAATAACCCAGTATCACCTACTAGGCTACAAGGCTACCGGGCTACAAGGCGACTGGGCCAAGGCTGACGCACTGACTCTTCAACCATTCAATCGTCTTCCGATTCCTCAGTTGAATCTCCACGTACTCGCGATAGTCGGGCGAGGAAACGCGCTCACGTGTTTCTGCGTCATCCGGGCGCACGCCATCCAAAATCTTGTCGATTTCCGCATCGAGTTCATCCTCGCTTGGTCGGATATCCTGTTGCTTGGCGTACGACTTAATCAGTATCGCCGTCTTGATGCGACGCACCGCCTGCGGCAAAAATTCCATCTTGAGTTCATCCGGCGATTTCTTGATCGAAGCCAAATACTCTTTCCAGTCCATGCCCTGATCCTCGACACCGCTCTCGAGCTCGTGGATCATGCGACGAACTTCCTCGT
>CAYGDS010000091.1:0-4666 GCA_964348595.1 uncultured Gammaproteobacteria bacterium
GCTTAATACCGCCCGGGCGGTTGGACGAGCGGAAGAGCACTTTCTCGCGCATCTTGCGACCGCTGTAAATCAATTTATCTGCGTTCAAGATCTTCACGAACACGCCGGTGTCGATGTGCGGCGTGTACCCTGGCTTGTGCTTCCCGATGAGGAGCTTCGCCACGTGCGTCGCCAAACGCCCGACGATCTTCCCGGTCGCGTCAATCTCTACGGTTTCACGGACAATGTTCTTCGGCATTCCGCGTGTATTCTTCCAAGCCATATTATTTTACGAGTTGAATCTGCGCGATCTCGGCGCCGTCGCCTTTACGTGCGCCAAGCTTGATGATGCGCGTGTATCCGCCAGGTCGAGTGGCATAGCGTGGGCCAAGCTCCTCGAGGATCTTGAGAACAGCCGTTTCGACGGTCAGCTCTTTCATGAGCTGTCGACGAGCGAGGAGCGACTTCTTCTTGCCTTTGGTGATCAAACGTTCGACGACGGAACGCACGGCTTTGGCCTTCGCCAATGTCGTATTGACGTTTTCATACAAAATCACCGACGTCGCGAGATTGCGAAGCAGGGCCTTGCGCGGCCCGGACTCTCGTCCAAGGGTGATTTTTTTGCTTCGATGTCTCATATCAATGCGGGGATTTAAGCCGTTTCTTCGCTATACGTCAAGTCCTTGAGGACGTTCATGTGGTCCTGCCAGATCGCCACGGACTGATTGATCGCATCCAATGGATCCAAGGTTCCGTCTGTTTCCACGCGCAACACGAGCTTGTCGTAGTCGGTTTTTTCACCGACGCGCGTCTGCTCGACCTTGTAGGAGACGTTCAACACCGGGCTGTAGAGCGCATCGATCGCAATCGTCCCGAGCTCCGACTTTTCCTTGCCACGTTCCTCCGTTGTGCGATAGCCGCGGCCCGGTGCAACCCAGACATCCATCTCAAGTGAAGCGGACGGATCGGTAAGCGTCGCGATGTGCAAGTCGGTATTCACGATCTCAACTTGCGCATCCTTTTTGAAGTTGGCTGCGGTGACCGCGCCCTCCCCCTTAGCCGAGAGCGTAATTTTCACTGGTTCTTCCGAAAACAGCTTGAGGCGGAGCGACTTGAGTGCCAAAATAATTTCCAGCACATCCTCTTTCATATTCGGAACCGTAGAGAACTCGTGATCGGCTCCCTTGATTTTGACTGCGGTGACTGCGGCTCCCGGGAGCGAGGACAGCAACACACGGCGCATGGCGTTGCCGAGGGTCGTGCCATACCCTTGCGCGCACGGCTCAACCGTAAGCACGCCTTCATTCGGCCGCTCACCGCGGACGAACTTGATCTTGTTTGGGAGAAGGATGGACTCCATAGGTGTCTTGCGGGATCAAAATTTTAAAACGCGGTTAGCGCGAATAGAATTCAACGATCATTTTAGGATCAAATGGCTGCTTCAATTCTGCTTCCGTTGGGACACCCGTGACCTTGATCGACGGAGCTTTCGGTTCAACGGCGAGCCAGGAGACACCTTCTTTACGTGCCGTAAGCGTCTCTTCCACGGTCTTCCAATTGCCTTTGCTGCGCTTGGTTGGGCGAATGGTGATGACGTCTCCCTGGCGGACGCGATACGATGGGATGTTGAGTTTCTTGCCGTTCACATCAAAGTGAGCATGCGACACGAACTGACGTGCGGCGGCGCGGGTCTTCGCAAACCCGGAACGGAAAATGACGTTATCGAAGCGGCGCTCGAGTTCGCGCACGAGCATTTCTCCCGTGTTGCCGCGCTTCTTTGTCACCTCTTCGAAGAGGTTCGAGAACTGACGCTCGTTCAATCCGTAGATACGCTTCGCCTTCTGCTTTTCACGCAGCTGCTTGCCGTAGTCCGTCATGCGCGTGCGCGACGTCGGACCATGGACGCCCGGACCGTAGGGACGGCGGGCCAGCGAACGCGCATGCGAAGCCGCATCCGACAGAGGGATGCCTTCGCGACGCGAAATTTTTGCCTTCACTTTGAGCTTCTTCATAGGACCGTTCAGCCAGGTGTGAGAAGTTAGACGCGCCGTGGACGGGGCGGACGACAACCGTTGTGTGGAATGGGCGTGACGTCTTTAATCGTCATGATGGTTAAACCGTTTGCGTTCAGTGCACGGAGGGCGCCTTCGCGACCTTGACCGACACCCGAGATGTAAACGCTGACCTCCTTCAAACCAAAATCCGCGGCTTTCTCGACGGCATCCTTTACGATCATCGAGGCCGCATAGGGCGTCGCCTTTTTCGGACCCTTGAATCCGTTCACGCCGGCGCTCGACCATGACAGCACGTTGCCGTTCATGTCCGTGAGCGACACAATCGTATTATTATAGGTTGCCTGAATGAACGCCTTGCCCTGAACGACTTGGGCGCGCGCCTTCTTCTTGCCCTTCTTGGGCTTGGCCTTCACGACCTTCTTCTCGGTCGTCTCGGTGGCCTGTGTCTTGATCTCGTCTGACATAACTCGTAGTTCGTTATTCGATATTCGGGTCAGACATTACGTCTTCTCGAGCTTGCGCTTACCAGAGCCCATGGTCTTGCGGACATTGCCACGCACCGTGCGTGAATTGGTCTTCGTGCGTTGACCGCGCACCGGCAACCCGCGCTTGTGTCGCTCGCCACGGTATGAGCCGATTTCTTTCAAGCGCTTGATGTTGGTGAGGACCTCGCGGCGAAGCTCTCCTTCCACCTTGTAATTCTTTTCAACGATGTCGCGCAGCTTGTTCGTCTGATCTTCCGTGAGATCTTTCACTCGGATCGCACCATCGAGTCCGGACATCTCCACGATCTTGAGCGCGAGCGGGCGGCCGATGCCATACAAATAACTCAGCGCAATATCGATGCGCTTGTTTGCCGGCAAAGTGACTCCCGCGATACGTGCCATAACGAAAGTGAGTAGTGAGTAGGAAGTAGTGAGTAGTTGGAAGCGCTATCCTTGACGCTGCTTGTGCTTCGGGTTTTTCTTACAAATGACGACGACTCGCCGTTTGCGGCGAACCACCTGGCAGTCTCGACAGATCGGTTTGACAGAGGCGCGTACTTTCATAGCGTATTTATCCACAGCAAAGTGGCCTATAATCTATAGGTGATCCGTCCCTTTGTCAAATCGTAGGGGGTCATCTCGACCTGGACCTCGTCGCCCGGGGTCAAACGGATGCGATTCATGCGCATTTTACCCGAAAGATAGCACAAAATGGACTGTCCGTTCTCCAGTTTGACCCTAAAGGTGGCCGCCGGCAGGTTTTCCTCGATCGTCCCCTTTAACACCAAGAAATCCTTGTTAGGAGACGGGTTATTCCCTGCCATAGGTAAGCGCGTTGGCGGTCATGTATGAGATGGGGGGATGATAGCAAAGCCAAAAAGGATCGGCAAGGCTAGACGTATCCCCCGGCCTGGATATCCCAGAATTTCTTGTAGAGTCCACCGCGCTTGATCAAATCCAAGTGATGACCCTCATCAACGATACGCCCCTTGTGCATGACAATGATGCGGTCCGCTTGCATGACCGTGGATAGTCGATGAGCGATCACGAGCGTTGTCCGGTTTTTCATCACCTCACGGAGGGCCGCCTGAAGCGCATGTTCGGTTTTCGAGTCGAGGGCTGAAGTCGCCTCGTCCAAGACCAGGATAGGTGGGTTTGCCAAAAGTACACGAGCGAGGGCAATCCGCTGCTTCTCCCCTCCTGAGAGCTTGACTCCGCGTTCACCCACCAGTGTCTTAAAGCCATTCTTTAACCGCTTGATGAAATCGTGGGCCTGTGCGCGTTTGGTGGCGAGGATGATTTCTGCTTCCGTCGCAGAAGGCTTTGCGAATTTTAGATTATTCAGGACGGTGTCATGGAACAGCAAGTTTTCTTGCATCACGAATCCGATATTGGAACGAAGGGAGTCGAGCGTGATATCACAGATATCGTGACCGTCGATGAGTATGCGCCCGGATTTTGGATCATGAAAACGCATCAACATCTGAGCGAGAGTGGTTTTCCCTGCACCCGATTCTCCAACGACGGCAAATGTCCTTCCGGCTGGAATATGAAGATCGACCCCATGCAATACCGTACGACTATCGCGATAGCCGTACGAAACGTGTTCGAACACGACATCCCCCCTCAGTTTGACGGTTTTCGCTCCTGAACGGTTTCTGACAGCTGGAATCTCCTCCCAATAACGAGTGACGCGCATCACACGGACGAGGGCACGGATCAACTCGGGCAGCGCGTTCATGATCTGCTGCAACGAACTGTAGATCACCGAAACGAAACCGAGGAAGATGATGATCGTTCCGATCGTGGCAGTGCCGCTCAGGGCGAAGTAGCCACCGACCAAAAAAATCGTGAGGCGACCAAGGACAAATGTTGGTCCAGAAAACATCTCGCCGAGCGACCATTTGATATTGACGCGGTTCTGAAAATCGAAAGCGTACTCACTTTCCTTTCTCAAGGTTGTGATGCTTCGTGCTTCGCCGCGAAACGCTTTCATCGAAGTGATGTTGTCGAACGCGTCGCCTACTTTGCCGCTCGCCTCATCCCACAGATCGTTGGCGCGGCGCTGATCTTTTTGAGAAATCCGGATATTGAAATACCCGATTAGAATAGTGATCGGCACGGGCATAAGCGCGATCAAGGCCAGACGCCAGTCGATCCAAAGCCCGATGCCCAATGCAAGAACGA
>CAYGDS010000092.1:0-4582 GCA_964348595.1 uncultured Gammaproteobacteria bacterium
GTAGGAATGCAACGAGCGCCTCGAGTTCTTTTCGTGTTCGTTCGGGCAGCATCGATGCCGTGATATGCTCCCGGGCTTCGTCATAATATTTTCTCATACGACCCTGCGCATGCGCAATCGCTCCTGAGGCGGTGAAAAGGTCGATGATGCGAGAGCGATCCTCTTCCGTCAGTGTGACCCCGAATAAACGAGCGAGTTCGTTTTTTTGATCTTGTGTCCCCTGTTTCGAAATGTAGTCCGTGAGAATCGTGTGCTGTCGCTCTGTTAGATCAGAAAAAGCCGTTTTCTTGAGCTCCTTAGGCGGAACGGTGAGATCAAGTAGATCGTCTTGGATTTGGAAGGCGAGGCCGAGTGGTTTGCCAATGGTTTCTAGTATCTGTAGATCGTTAGCGCTCGCACCGCCGAGCGAAGCACCCATTTGAAGGGGGCGGACGAAGCTGTAGCTCGCCGTCTTCAAGAGCATTTTGCGATCGATGAGCTCCGTTGGAGCCTCGGTTCGTGTCGTAAGATCCACGTCGATCATTTGGCCAAGGATGACCTCATCGGCCATGGTGAAAAAGAGCGGCGACGGGAGGAGCGCTGCGGCCCACGTAAAGAAAAGATCGCCAACGAGAACCGCTTGGCTTTCACCGACATGCTCAAGCTCGCCCATGCGCTGTTGATCTTTGAGGATCTGCGTGACATGGCGATGAGTCGTTTCCATCCCGTGTCGACGAACTCCTCGGTCCATTACGTCATCGTGTATGAGCGCAAAGGCATGAAATAGCTCGAGTCCAACGCCGGCACGCAGGGCAGCGGTCTCGTCGCCGCCGAACGCGCGTGCGCCGATCCACACAAGATACGGTCGCAGGCGCTTTCCCCCGTGCACGGTCAAGTCGCGTGCGTGCGATAGGAACGAAAAGAGTGTGTCGTCTAGAAGCAGCACGCGACAGCCAGCCAGCCGCTCATCCAGCGTCTGCTGGAGAAGCGGTTCAAAGCGTTGCCGATACTCCTCGAGGCTATCCATAGTTCGCCCCGATGCTACCACAGACATACCAGAAAGAGGCTACTTCTCTGGGTAGCACTTTTTGCATGCATCGTAGCCCTGCGGGTCGGTGATATACGAACAGCTCGGAACAGTAGCAAATGCTGAACAATCGACGGTGTATTCCTGCGTTGGATACGGATACGGCTCATCCTTCACTGGTTGCTCGATCACGGGCTCAGTTGGGTATGACTCTTTTGGGGGCTCAGGAGATGGGTATGTTACAGGCGGCTGTTGACCGTCCTGCCCCTGCTCTTGGTACAGCTCTATCATACACGTGGATATTTTCGCATCGACCTCCGGATCTCCCGATCCTTCATTCGTGTCCCCCTCCTCTCCCTCACCTCCAAGACTCTCGAAACAGGAGATCGCCTCGGAACATGGCTTATCGATACAGCTCCGAATCTTTTCACGACTACACAATTCCATCTTCTCACGGATGGCGGGATCCTCTTTCTGCGGTTCAACATCTAACCCAGAAAAGTTTGTGGATCTGTCCTGGAGCGACTGGAAACAGGCGAGTGATTCTTCACATGGCTTGGAAAAACACGTAGCGATTTTTTCTTTGAGCGCTTTCTCGATACACACCGTCATCTTTGCCTGAATATCGCCGATCTCGCGGCACCCAAGCCTTCCCTCTTCGATACGTTCGACGATGTCTGGTCCGAACTCCGTCGTAAGACAAACGAGAGCACCTTTGAGATCACCTGTGAGCTCTTGCAGAGGCTCCATGGTCGATTCGTCTAGGCAGGTGCGCGCCAAGCGCACGCGTTGCATCGTTGCTTCGAACCCCTTCGCATCGACAGGAAATTTTCCAGCGATCATGGCCGAAAAAAGTTCATCGCCCATGTGTCCGCGGATGCAGGCGATCACGGGTTCAGGCGCGATCGCGATACACGATTGAAAATCCCCCACGGCCCCGAATTGCGTCGCTTCTTCGAGCGTCATCATGCCGTACTCCGCCGCGAACCGGAGACACTCTTGTTGATGACTCGCGTCATTGCAGAAGGTCTCGCACGCCACGCGTCCGCGGCATCCTCCCGGACCGCGTCCTCCCGTTTTTTTGATGAGCGCAACTTCTTCCGGCGAAAGAAAACCTGATCTTTCTCCAAACGCAACACATTCATCGATGTGTTGATCGGCCTCACAATATTTCTCACATGCATCCTTTCGCGTGCAACCTCCTGGTGTTTCGCCGCGCTCAATAAACGGCAGAATTTTTTTCGCTTCTTCGAGCTCTTCCCCATCGAGAATTCCTGACGCTTCGGCGAAGGCTATGCATTCCTTCGCATGATCAGGCTTTTCGCAATACGCCTCACAATCATTTTTTGACCGACACTCGCCCGGGAGTTTTGATCCACGCTCGACGGCACGTGCGATTTTCTTCATCTCCACGATCTCTTCTTCGGTCGCGAGATCGTACTTCTCAACGAACGTAGCACAAACCGGAAGGTGTCGCGGATCATCGCAATAGTCCCGACAGGCTTTTTCGTTTTTGCATCCTCCAGGACCTCCCTTGGCCATGGCTTCGATATAACTTACCGCCCGCTGGATTTCATCACCTGCGATGAGATTGTGTGCTTTTGCGAATGCAACACAGGCGCTCACCACGTCGAGGTTTTCCCGCTGGTCACAGTACACGCGACACTCTTCTTGACTCTGGCAATTTCCAAGCTCTGTGATTGGGAAATAAATATCATTTTGTGACGAAGCGAACGCCGCGTAGGAACTTAGTCCGACGAGCACCGGTAAGGTTACGATCACCTTTCGAAGGAGTCGCATATTATTCAAATGGATTTTTGTACACGCCCTCTAGCGGGTTCGTATCCTCTCGAAAGGGATTTGTTTCTGGATACTCCCCAGCGGTCGGGTTCTCAAGTTTTACGCTAATGGCTCCTCCCAGAGTTGGGACGGCCTCAACTTGCGCCGTCGACTCGGGGCGCGTCGTGGCTCGCTGCCCGACGAACGGCTGCATGTACCAAATAATGCCGACGATCATCGCGACGATAACGAGCAAGGAGCTCGCCACGATCAATGACTCTTTCACACGATTCATGGTCACAGTATAACAAATCCATCCAATACGTGGAGGAGGCACCCTGCACAAGCCGAGCAGACCTCGTCGCTCGCGTATGATCGATGATGATATTGTAAATGTTTCCAGAGCCTGTACACTTCCATAAACGGAATATTTATAGACTTCTCGTATGGCGTTCGAATTCGGATCCGAGATAACAAAGCCCGAGCCGCCACCAAAAAGCTCGGAAGATGTCTTTTACGAGCTTATTGAAACGCTCGATGCGCCCACCCGAAAAACACCTGGTTTTATACGTATCGTCGCGGAGGCGGAAGATTCAGGTGATTTTCACGTCGCCATCAACAAGTTGAAACAGCTCAAATTGAAACGCAATGCAGCGCTTGATCGCGTCAACGTACAATTTGCGGAAGGGCGGCTGAACTACAACCCCAGGGGCATAGAAGAAATCGTGGCGGAGGTGCGTTTGGCGGTCAGTTACCCGGAACGATTCCTAGGCAACGGAGCCGTGTGCGACGTCTTTACACTGCGGCGATCTATGGAGGATCCGGCCGATGTCATGACCTGCGTAAAAGTCGTTCGGGATTATGAAAAGTACGCCGAGGGCAATACCCTCATCAAGGAAATGGAAATGTTAGACATCCTTCACGATCTAGACGTAGCCGGTGTACACGCGCCCAAGCCGCTGTTTACGTTTTCGAGCATTCGTCTAGACGGCTTGGCGATGGAACATTTGGATGCCGTGAATTTCAGACGCGTGATCGAAAGACAAACGACAGAGGGAGTTCGTGACCAGCTGCCGGAGACATTTCAAGTTGATCACTATTTTGCCAATCTTCGCGGCTATGTAAAGGCGATGCATGAGCGCGGCGTGGTGCACAAAGATCTGCACCTGAGAAACCTCATGATCGATCGGACCACGGGGAATCCGTATGTTATTGATTTTGGGAAGGCGATCGTGGACCGTGATCTGGACAAGACGCGGACGTCATTTGATGATGTAAAAAAGCAGGATCTTGCGACCCTCGATTCCGCTGAGGTTGAGGCGCGAAAATGGCTCGTTGGAGGGTCTTGACAATAAACGATATGAATGCTAATCGTGTAATCACGAAAGGAGTCGGTGCGAACATGTTCACGCCCTCACAGGCTCTCGAGGAAGGCGCCACGGACGCTGCGAAGAAGATGCTCGCAAGCGGCCAGACGTACGCGCCGATCGAGACGCAGCAGGGCCGTGCCATGCTCTACGTCTCGACCGACAAGTCTCGCCTTCGGGCGGCATTCGTAACGCTCGACATCGACGGTCACGTCGTATACGTCGGCCTGCCTGCTGCCTAACCGCATCTAACGTCCATCGCTCGCTCGATGGACGTTTTTCTATCACGCACACGATCGATCGCCTGGCCTCCCTACGCGCCATTGTCTATACTTCTTCGAACATATGCGCATGATATTTCTTGCCTTAGGACTCGCCCTCGGCCTCGTCGTGATCGTTGATTTCGTAAGTACGCGATACTATATTTGGG
>CAYGDS010000093.1:0-4568 GCA_964348595.1 uncultured Gammaproteobacteria bacterium
TTACTATTGGGCCAATGGCCAGCTTCTAGTTGACGTCAGATCGGAATCCGTCCAAGCTTCGGTCAGGACCTTTTCAGGGAGTGGCGATGGATTTCGCTGAGTTTCGTAAGAAGGGGAGGGAGGTCGGCATACTGCTCGACCACCATCACACGACTGAACCGATGTGGGTGTTCATGCCCTATGGCCGCGCGTTGGCCATTCGTCCAGGGCATGACTCGGCAAATGCCTTGCTCGCCTTCGCTGCCACGCACAACTTCGAGCTCATGTATCAGCTCGAGTGGCACTACGCGCTGGTTGCTGAGATCGAGCGTACGGACATCGCCTTGCATTGGCATCCATTCCGTCCTGTGGACGGCGAAGGTCATGAGATCGTGCAAAATGTCGTTGGGTACACTGCGCTCAGAACGGCGGGGTGCGATCCTCCCAGGGGATGCGTCTTTTTCCGCGACTGGATGCAGGACGGTGTTGCCACTGCTGAGCTGTATGACCACGAGTGATCGTGGTCTTTTCAACCCTTGACCCCTTCTTCCGTCCATGTCGCGCGGCCGTGACAATGGCGATCCATGAAGAAGCGATGGAAACTTGTTGAAGCGGCTCCTGCCTCGTTCATCGGCGAAGCGCCTTTACCCGTCGTCGGTCAGATCCTGTGGAACCGCGGGTTACGATCTACTGCGGAGGTCCAGGCCTTCCTTCAACCATCCTGGAAAGATCACGCGCATGACGCGAATCAGTTCCGCCACATGAAGGCGGCGGTGGATCGCGTTTTTTCGGCGCTTGATTCGGATCAGCGTATCACCGTGCATGGAGATTATGACGCTGATGGAGTGACGGGATCGACGGTGATCATCACGACGCTGCGATTCATAGAATCGAGACTCGGAGCCCGGATCCCGGAGCGCGGAACGTCAACCCAGCCCGGCGAAGTCTCTGGCGCTCCGGGTTCCGGGATCCGCGATTCGCGCGTCGATTATTATATTCCGCATCGCGACAAAGAAGGCTACGGTTTGCAAACCGCGACGATACCGAAGCTCAAGGAGCGCGGGACGTCCGTCATCATCACCGTCGACTGCGGCATTGCCTGCGTCGACGAGATCCGAAGCGCAAAAGAAGGGGAGATGGACACGATCGTCGTTGATCATCACCAGTTCGGCGAGACGCTGCCCGACGGGCACTTGATCCATCCGGGATTACCTGGAGAAACGTATCCGTTTAAATCGCTCGCTGCCGTCGGGGTGGCGTACAAGTTTGCGACAGCCTTGATCGAAGAGGCGCGTCGACGAAACCTTGAAATTCCTGAGGGGTGGGAGAAATGGCTTCTCGATCTCGTCGCGATCGCGACGGTGACGGACATGGTTCCGCTCGTCGGTGAGAATCGCGTGCTGGAAACGTACGGCCTCAAGGTGTTGAACAAAGCGCGACGACCCGGTCTGCGCGCACTCATCGACCAGGCGGGACTTGAGCCTGGCTCCATCACAGCAGAGGACATTGCGTTTGGCATTGGGCCGCGCATCAACGCCGCCGGCCGCATGCAACATGCGGCGCTCGCGCTCGAGCTCTTGCTTGCGGAGTCGGCCGATGATTCTCGCCGCCTCGCTGAGGATCTCGAGCGCTGCAATCGCGACCGACAGGAAGCGATGCGGAGGATGATGCGAGAGGCCGACGACAAGATGTCAGATGTCAGACCCCAGGGTTCAGCCTTACCAAAGGTGATTGTAATATGGAATCGCGACTGGGCGCCGGCGCTCGTCGGTCTCGTCGCTGGTCGATTCGCAGATCGTTACCATCGTCCCGTGCTCGTCGTCGGTCAGCATGATCCACAATGGATCGGCTCGGGCCGTTCCATTCCCGGCTACGATATTACGGCCGCCGTCAAAATAGCCGGCGAGGGAATTCTTACGCGCTCCGGCGGCCATCCTCAGGCGTGCGGGTTCGCGCTTCAAGATCCGATGAAGCTCCACGAATTTCGCACGCGATTGATCGAGCACGCAACGCAAAATCTAACCGATGAACAGCTCATTCCCGAACTCGCGATCGATGCCGAACTGCCACTCATCGGTGTGACGATGCAAACGGCGGAGGCTATCGATCAGCTTGAGCCATTTGGCATTGGTAATGCGCGGCCAGTCTTTCTTGCGCGTGCCGTTACAATCGCGAGCGCAGATCTCATGGGGAGCGAACGGAATCACTTGCGCATGCAATTACGCGACGAGACAGGACGAAGCGTGAAAGTGGTTGGATTCAAACAAGGGGAGCGCATTCTTGAGATCAAGCCAGGTGCGTGCATCGATCTTGTGTACACGATCTCCATCAATGAATGGAATGGCCGGCGAAGCGCGGAGTGCCGTTTGGTGGATTTTCGAGCGAGTAATCCACAGGGCGGGTCTTGACAAGCGTGTCGTACTTGTGGAACGGAGTATAGAGTATGAACATGAAGACTTCGCCAAACGATGTATCCAATCAGGAGATTTTTAATAAACTTGATCAACTTTCGCTCAAGATCGACGGTGTCGGTTCGAGTTTGAACGAAAAGATCGACGGTGTGCACGCAGAAACACTCGAGGCAATCCACGAGCTTTCGAGCCAAACGGATGTGCGGTTTTGTGCGATGGAGCGTGAGCAGGCACGCGTGCGGGCTGTTATGGTTACGAAAGACTACTTGGACGATAAGCTCGCTCGGCAATATTCCGACATCGTGCAGCACACAAGGAGGGAGATAGAAAAGGCGATGCGTTAGCCAAACGATTCTAGTTCGTTGTAGCGGACACAACCATTGACAGGGCTGGTAGTTTGATGTATAGATTGCTGTACCTTGAAAGATGAACCAATCCTACTGTAGAGGAGGTGACATGGCTCATGCACTTGTGAATGGCACTCTTCCGCCTGGCGACTATCGTGTTCGTGTGAACTACGCCAAACTCCCCGGGATCACAGCGCTCGAGAAGCAGTTTTCGGGCCAAGCGAGCGTTTCAGGTGTTTTCGACGGACGTGCCTGGGATCGTCACGACTCATGCCGCGTGATCGACGAGACACCGGGGGAGCGCATCTTCCGGGTGGTCAAAGTTCCGGCAGAGTTCCAGGGCAAACGATGGAGAACGGTGTGGGACCGACTCGCAGCTCACTTCCGTCAAGAAGGGTTCCGCTTCGCCACCGAAATAGAAGCCGTCGAGTTCGCTGATGCAGAACCCACCTTGCAGATCGAGAAGTGGATCTCGGTACCCGGTTCGTCCATCATGCACGACATCGATGACTGTGAGTGCATCGCGATGTTGCGTGCGGGCGGCCGTCACCGCATCTTGGGCGTCGGCATGCTCGACGGTGAGATCCCCGTAGATCGTTGCTTGCTCCTCGTCCAGTTCTTCTGTCTGCTACCGGGCGTCTGAGCCTTCAGACCCTAGGACCCGTTCCGTGCTCTCCGACATTCTGTCGTCGACGAGCCGGGGCGGGTTTTAAAATTGTGAAGGAATGGCCGACGCACTGCCGAAGCGCGTGTGGTAGACTTCCGGGCATGCAGAAAGGAATAACATTCCGGTTTCTTAAGGTCTGCTGGGAGCATTCGATGCGATACCCGTTCCTTTCGATCGGGATATTGTTCGTCATATCTGCCGCTCAGATAATCTTCTTGTTCGTCCCGGTTTATTTACAAAAACTCGTTGACGCATTCACGCAACTGACGCCAGATGCCTACTCCGTGATTGGTTTTGTGTGGGCGTATGTGCTTCCGATCCCGGCTTTACGTTTAGTGAGTTGGCTTTTATGGAGGGTGAGCGGATTGTATGCAAGTGTTTTACAGCCCCGCATCCAGCGAGACATGTACGAACGAGGTTTTTTAGCCGTGCTCAATCAATCGTACCGTTTCTTTAGCGATAACTTTACCGGCTCTTTGGTGAACAGGATCATGTCCTTGCAAAGAGGATATAGCATCCTGGCTGACGTTGTTTGGTGGAGCATCATGCCGATGATGATTTCCGTTATCGGGACCATGGTCCTGCTCGGGAATCGTCGTCCGCTTTTCGCGGTGATTTTGATCATCTGGATCGGTTTTAGCCTCGTGGTGCAGACGTTGATAAGTAAATATAAACTGAAACTCGACGCTGAACGTGCCATTGCAGGAACGAAAATATCCGGTTATGCCTCGGACGCAATTACAAATGCCATAAATATCAAGCTGTATACTTCAAGACATGATGAGGAGACACTGTTTCGTCGTAAGGTAGACATTTATACAAAGGTGCATGAACAGGCTTGGCGCGTAGCCGAAGCGGGATCGGCTTTTCAGAATTTCATGGGTTTTTTCTGCGAGGTCGCTTTGATGGGACTGGTGGTTTACGAATGGAAAATCGGAATGATGACAATTGGTGACATCGTCTTCGTTCAAGGGCTGCTGCTTATTGTCTTTAACCATACAAACGAACTCGGCCGTATCTTACGCCGTATTTACGAAGCCGGCGCGGACACGCATGAAATGCTCGACATCCTGGACATGGTTCCGGAAATTCGCGATAAGCGCGGAGCAAAGGCGCTTACCGTCAAACGGGGTGAGATCGAGTTCGACGGTGTGACCTTCGCGT
>CAYGDS010000094.1:0-1622 GCA_964348595.1 uncultured Gammaproteobacteria bacterium
TGCAACTCCAGGCCAAGTCCGGACGTGTGCATCCGTCGCGTGGGGCGATGAAGACCATCGCCGCGCGACCGCACGTCGAACGCCGCCTCGAGGAGGCGCAGTCGATCGGAGGCTTCTACGGGCCGGTGGTGTACGAGGTGTACGCCGTCGTGCGTCGGATGGAAGCTGCCATCGCAGACGTGTGGCGCGCCTACCGCTTCGTGGACGCGCCCGACGAGACGCCGCCCTTCCTCAAGCGTGGACGCCGCGAGGTGCTCCATCTGCTCGAGAAGCAGCGTGACGCACTCGCACTTCTCACCGTGCATCCGTACGTCGTCACCGGCACGAAGTGCCGGAACGCCATCAGCGCTCTCGAGCGCATCGTGCGGAGCGGCGAGATGCTTCTCGCTCACGAGAAGGCGATGGACGTGCGCGAGCTCGTGCGCAAGCTGCGTGCGATTCAGTACGTCGAGAGCCGTCTCGCGATCGTGCTGTCGGCCCGCAAGGTTCGGCGCAAGCGCGGGCTCGCCGTCACGGAGCAGGAGCTCCTGTTCCACCATCACGCGCGCCGAGCGCTCGCGCAGGTGAAGTACATGACCGACGTCGAGTTCGACATCGATAGCCGCGAGGCCATCCTGGAGCGAACCGAGTCGGCCATGGTCGCAGCCTTCCACGGCAACTGGGCGCGCGCCGAGCGCGAAGTCAAAGCGCTCGTGCGCACTCTCATGAACGCAAAGCACCGAGTTCGCAACGTCGCCGCGTCCAAGCAGGCCGCCTGACCCCTCGCCCCGTTCCGACATACGTCGGTGCGGGGCTTTTCAATACGAAAAACCCCGCCACGCTTAGCGTGACGGGGTAGAGGTGGTTGGCATCGGACGACCAGGTGTGGCGCGGCATTGCACGCCATTGGTCTGTCCCGTTGCGATCAGATAGATCATCCAGCCGATGATGATGCCGATGATGATGAGCGGGGTGCGATTACCGCGTAGCCGCATGCGCACCTTCCTTTGCCGCGATGAAGCGGCGACAGAGATCACGATAGGTTGACGTGCGTTCACGCTCTTTCGGCAGCGCGTAGAGATCATCGACCGAATGAGCGCTGTTGACGCGTTCGGTCATCTGACGCGCTTCGCTAAGGACTTCCTCCGGAAGGAGGTCCATCTTTTCCTGCCAGTCGCCCGCGAGGAGCCGGCGCAGAAGATACGTGTACGAGAGTTTCGCGGCGATCATACGCCCGACATACGTCTGGTACTTGAGCTTCACGCGCAAGCCGGATGCAAAGCGCACGACGAATCCTTCGCGATTCGTCACATCCTCGGTGACATGATGCGCGAGATCGGACAGATTCGTGAAGCTCCACGACTCTGTGACTTCGAGCCCGAGTTCGCGCCCAAGGGTACGAAGCGCGCCGAGATCGTAGTCGTGTTCACGCATGGGCTCGCTCCTGCAGGCGCCGATCAAGATGAGCCGAGGCTTCCGATACGTACGGATGACGTGCGTCTCCGGATGGATGATCTCCACGAGGACGGTGAGTCCCTCCGGGAAATGCGCACGCCACGCGCGACGATCGGTGTGCTCGGTAAGCCAGTGCTTGGCGATCGCGCTACTGGCATGTCGGAACGATCCGCGCGTGAGCACGTGCA
>CAYGDS010000094.1:1632-4506 GCA_964348595.1 uncultured Gammaproteobacteria bacterium
GAGAAGCACGACGGCCATCTCGGCATCGTGTTCCGCGCGTGATCACGTGCACCTTGCCCTCCGCGCGGAACACGATGCCGAGATGGCCGTCGTGCTTCTCCGTGACCGTGAATGGTTCATCCGGGAGCGCGCGTGTCTCCGGATGCTCGCCGATGTTGAAGAACTTCGGGAACGGAAGCGCGAGCAAGTGACCCTGGCCGTTGAAGACGATCCCGCGGCATTGCCGAATCGGCACCGTCCAGCCGTCTGGAAAGGCGTGCAATCGATTGTGCGCGAGCTGCGTGTAGTTCCATCCGATGTATGACTTTGTCGGGTGGAAGAACGGTTGTACCAGATGATGCGCCTCAGGCATGCCGTCACGCCTCTCGTATGCGAGCAGTTCTGGGAGCGTGTCTGCTCCCTCGTCCTCTGCCCAGTCACGGTAATCTTCACGATCCGACACACCGGCGCGGATGAGCAATCGAGTCAGTTGTGCCAATCGGAGAACGGCTTCATGACGATCCACGTGTACCTCCTGTGAAGGTGCGGGACCTCGAGCGTGGCTTGTTTTTGATGAGCTGTCAAGCGTTGACCGAGTCTGCATGCCATGCAAAGATGAGGCACGTCCTTTTGAGATGAGGTGACCGTGGACCGTACGTTCTGGAATCTGTACGCGCGCCTGTACGATCGTCTGCGGTACCTGTATCCCTACCGCGATCTCGTCGATCATGTAGCCGATGCCGTCGGAGAGCTCGCAACCGACACCACGGTGCTCGACGCTGCGTGTGGCACCGGTCTCCTGCTGCGTGAGCTCGCCACACGATGTCCGGATGCCGATCTTTACGGATTGGATCGTTCGCCCCCCATGCTCGAACGAGCGGTGCAGAATGTCGGGCAACGCGCTCGTCTCCAGCTCGCGGATCTCGACGTGGGGCTCCAGATGCTTCACGACGCGTCGCAAGATGTCGTCACCTCGGTCAACACGCTCTACGCCCTCAGGGACCCTGTCTATTTCCTTACGGAAATCGCACGTGTCCTCAAGCCCGGTGGACGTCTCGTGCTCGTGAACCCATGGATGCCGTACCAGTCGTTCGTATGGTTCGAGCATTTCATGATGCTCGTGTGGACCGGCGGGCTCGAGGATCTCGCGCGCTCCGCGATCGATGTTCCAGCCTTTGCTGGGATCGCGGCCATGAACTCCCTCATCGCGCGACGTGCGCGCGGCCGCGTATACCACTTTCTCCCGCCCAAGCGTCTCGCGACGCTCGTCGAACGTGCGGGTTTCCGCATCGAGCGGATCGACGAGCGCGCGTACGCAAACACGTGCGTCATGCTCGTCGCCAACCGCATCTCCTAGAACGGCCCACCGGGCCGTTCTTTTCAATCGCGAACGTACGACGCGGGTTCGTAGACATTGCGGGCATTCCACAACATCCATCCGGAGGCGCCGGCGTCGCGCGCGGCTTTGATCTGCGCTTCGATGCGCGCAGCGGTATAGGTCGCTCCAATGTCGAAGTCCTGGATCCATGGACGGAATTTCGGTCGGCTCGTCGTCGGTGAAATAAAGCGGTCCGTCTCAAGAATCTCCGCCCCATGGTCGAGCGTGTATTTCACCACCTCGTACGGATGGAGCGCGGGATTGTCGAAGCCTTGGAACCCTGGCCAATAATGCGATGGATAGGCCATGGGCGAGATGAAATCCGCGAACGGGTAGACGTCCTCGAGCCGCTGACCGATGCCGACTTCTTCGGTGGTGAGAAACGGCATCCCGAACACATCGAACGAGACAGGAATCCCTTCGGTCTTGAGCGTGCCGCCCACGGTTTCAAAAAACCCGCGCATGATCTCGGCCTTTGTCTTCGTTCGTTCCGCCTCCGTCCTCACGATCGCCGAGAGTGCGCCGTCAGACGCGAAGCGCACATAATCGAATTGGATCTCATCAAATCCCATGGCGTAGGCGCGGCGTGCGAGCTCAAGCGCGAACGCGGCCACCTCCGGCTTGGCGGGGTGGAGCCACGCGGCTCCAGTTTTGTCGAGCCACAGGCGTCCCGATGTAGATTTGATCGCCAGCTCCGGATGCGCGCGTGCAAATACAGAGTCTCGCATTACGGCGATGCGCGCGATGCGGTAGATGCCATCCTTCCCGAGTTGGTCGATGAGTGCTTGTGGCGGCATGATCACCTCGCCGTTATCCATTTTGAGATCGATGACGGCGCTATTCAAATCCGTCTGTCTCATGTACGCGAGAAGTTCTTGCGCGCGCGTTCCTGCCGCCGTGTCCGCGGTCCAATAGATGCCGCGCACTTCTTCAGGGAGGGGAACGCGTAGTATCACTTGTATCGTTTGAGCAGGAGCAGCTTCGGCGTCTGCAATGTGCCGCGTGTCGCGGCTCGGCTGAGCTCGCCGAAGTCGCGACTCGCGTGACGAGTCTGGCACGTACTTCCACACGTTCATCCAGGAGATGATCGCTACGACTATCATCGATCCGATGGCCACGATCGTTAAAAGGATGAGGGATGTTCTCTGGTTCATATGTCGACGCGCCAGTCGATCTCTGGGATACCGTGTTCGCGCAGATACGCGTTTGCCTTGCTGAAATGCCGACACCCAAAAAATCCACGGTCGGCGGAGAACGGGGAAGGGTGAGGAGCTTCCAGAACGTGGTGCCTTGCGCGATCAATGTGGACGCCCTTCTGCTGCGCGTACGCCCCCCAAAGCATGAACACCAGATTTTTGCGACCGTCGTTCAACGCGCGGATCACCGCATCGGTGAACTCTTCCCATCCTTTGCGCTGGTGCGAACCCGGTTGACCCTCACGCACCGTGAGCGTCGCATTCAATAGAAGCACGCCTTGTCGCGCCCACGGATCAAGGGCGCCCGTCGATGGAATGGGG
>CAYGDS010000095.1:0-4446 GCA_964348595.1 uncultured Gammaproteobacteria bacterium
TCATTGTGATGGTATGGATTTACGTGCGAGCCATCACGCACGGCTTGCGGGTGTTGGAAAGGGCCGTCGTCGATGCTAATTCATCCCCGTCGGAGGGATCGCTCGAGGTCGCGTTTTTTGAGTGTTTCCCGCTTGTCGTAGGTCTTTTTCCCACGACAGACGGCAAACGATACCTTGATGCGTCGCCCGAGAGGATATAACGACAACGGGACAAGTGTCAAGCCTTTTTCCTGGGATTTTTCCGCTAGGTAACGCCATTCTTTCTTATGAACAAGCACCTTCCTGCTTCGATCCGCTGCGTATCCTTCCTGCGTGTGGACCTTGCTATACGGGGCAATATGGCATCCGATAAGCCAGAGCTCGCCACGCATGGGCTTGATGAATGAGCCCTCGAGCTTCGCCTTCCCTTCGCGCACAGCCTTGGCTTCGGCACCGGTCAATACCAAGCCACCCTCCTCGCGTTCGAGGATCTCGTATTCGTGTCGCGCTTTGCGGTTTTCTGCGTAGGAAGGCATAGACCGACTCTGACGATACTACAGGCTATCCAAGATGCCTATCGATCCGACGGATCGTTTGTTATGCTCATCAAGACAATTTCATGTCTTCGTTCTTCATCCGTCCACTACCGTGGATGATCGCCGCCCTTGCAATCCTAATTGCCTGGGTGCAGTGGAAGCTACCGCTCACGTACCCGTGGCCGTTCGTCGCACTCATCGGGGCCTATCTTGTCGCGGGATGCTGGTACACCATCGGTCGATTGTCTTTTGCAGACGCGGCGAGTCGAATCCTTCCTGCCGCGCTCTTCATTGTATCCGGGGCGCTCGCGTTTCTTCTTCTCGAAGAACCACTCGCGCTTCGTGCGCTCGCGATCGCGCTCGCGCTTGTTCCATGGCTCGCTCTGAGTCTCTTGTATTTTGCTCTGTACGATCCTGCCAAGTATCCGGTAAATGGTCTGTCTCGTTTGAATATCGCTCTGGTTCCTCCGATCGCATTCCTGCTCACGGTCGCGCTAAATGGGTTGCAGGTTTTTTTGCGACTCGATCCATGGGTCGCGCTCGTGACGTTACCCGTCGTCACCGGGGCGCTCTATCTCGTGACAGCGCATCCAACCGCGCTTGCAACCCATCGGTATCGCTGGGCAGGGCTCGGGGCGATGGCTGGTTTCAAGGCAGCCGTCTTGTGCCTACTGCTCCCGGTTGCGCCTCCTGTGCAAGGTGCCATTGCGGCGCTTCTCGTCGCACTACCGTTGCGCGTGCGTCGCTACAGCTATGCCCCTGCACTCAGCCGTCGTCAGGCAATGATTGAAACGAGCGCACACGCGGCGTGCTATCTTCTCATACTCCTTACGTCACGCTGGGCATGACCCACGGGGCGAGGTACCATGCGTTTCATGCAACGCACGCCGCCTCTCACGTCCGCGCTCCTTCTCGCCCTCGTGGCGGGAGGCATCGCGGGCTTGGTCGTTGCCGAATGGCGACTGGGTCCACGCCTCGATCGGCTCTCGGCCTCGCTTGTGACAACTTCGACCCCGGGGGTGCCCGAAGTCACACCCGAGCCGGACATCGAAATTATTCCTCTGGAACGCCGTCCGCTCGCGAGCAGTTATCCAAAAGTATTCGTGAACAGGACGGCTACGGGCGCACTCGTCCTTGGATCTGCAGAGCGACGCGTGGGCATGGCTGTCGCCCTCACAACGGATGGCTGGCTCCTCACGACCGAGCCTGCCGTCGCGGGCATGCGTCTCGCTGATATCGATGTCGTGCATGAAGGCGTTGTCCGTCCAATAGAACGTGCGATTCGTGACCGCTCCACGGGCCTCGTGTATCTCAAGATGACGGCGCAGGGGCTGCCCGTCACTACCTTTGTGCGTCCATCGGACGTGCTGCCCGGATCCGCCGTGTGGATCGAAGGACAGCCGTTTGCGCTTCGTCCCGAATCGGTGATCGAGGTACGCATCAAGAATGCAGACGAACCCGTCTCGAGTGAGCGCGCGTCGCGCCAGTTTCTCGTGAGTGGTCCCGAAGCCGGGGCCTGGGTCGGCGCTCCGGTGTGGGACGGCGCGGGGCGCCTCCTCGGTGTGCTCGCCGGGTGGAACGCGTCCGAAAATGGGTGGCGTGTGACACCCGTCGGGAGTGTCGGTCGCGATCTCGGCGCGCTCCTTTCCACCGGCGAAATCCGTCGTGCGGCACTCGGCGTCCGCGCGCACGATCTTGCCTCTCTCGTGCTCGACACACGCCCTGCAACGCTTCCCCTCATGGGCGCATGGCTTCGCCCTGATCGAAAAACCGGCCAGCCAGCCGTGACCGCCACGGGCCCGTCCGGCAAGCAGCTCAAAGAGGGTGACGTGATCGAGCGCATCGAGCGTGATATCCTAGACGGAGCCGCGGATCTCGGCGAACGACTCCTCGACTATCGTCCCGGCGCTACCGTACGCGTCCACGGTGAGCGCGCCGGCGCCCCTTTCACCGCCGAGATCACCCTTGGCGATGTTCTCATGAGTGAAACGATCAAATAATCCCTTCACCAAGGCCCCGATGTCAGATCCCAGATGTCAGATGTCAGATGTCAGATCTTTCGTCTTTCATCTTTCATACGCTAACTTCTGACATCTGAGTTCTGACATCTGACATCATCATTCAATCGATATGCCCCGCCTCTCACCAATCCAATCGCTTGTAAAAAACTGGATGCTTGTGATCGGCATGGCCGTGATCGGAGCCGTGCTTGCCGTGGTGCTGTCGCTCATCCAACCGTTGCAATACTCATCCACGATTCGCTTGCTCATCTCACAGCCATCCGCGACCTCGCTCGATGCGTACACCGTGCTCAAATCAAACGAGCGCATTGCGCAGAGCCTGTCGCAGCTCCTCTCAAGCTCAACCTTTTTTGAAAATATTTTGGCGCAGGCGCGCGGCGTCGATACAAGTTATTTTCCTCAAGATGAATACGACCGCCGTCGCCTCTGGCAAAAAACCGTGGCAACGGGCGTCGAGGCCAACTCCGGCCTCATGACCGTAACGATTTACCACCCGGACCGTGGCCAGTCACGGAGCCTTGTCGTTGCAGCTGCTGACGAGCTCACCAAGCAGGCGCCGAACTACTTTGGATTCGGTGTGCGGCTCCAAGTCATCGATTCTCCGCTGGATTCCCGATGGTTTGCCCGGCCCAATTTCGTATCAAATGCGTTTTCCGGGGCCATGCTTGGGCTCCTCTTCGGGATCGCCTGGGTGCTGATCAAAAAACAGGAGGGATAGAGTTGGCCCAATCGAGCTGAGCTCGACGGCGTCATGGCATTGCCACAACGCCGTTTTTCTATTGAGATGCCACCAAAGAGCTCCTGATTTGTATTTTAGGCTAAGGCTAGCTGAAATCCAATTGGCTAACCTTAGCCAAGGCGTCTGAACCGATCTACTGCCAAGAACCCTTGACATTTCTACCAGAACATGATACCTTAGCATGTTCCTTTAATGGATCAGTGTTCCTACAAAACGGCCCTTGAAGCCGTTCCGCGGTGCGCGCTTCCTCCAAGTGCGAAGCACGGGACGGCTTCAGGAGCCGTTACGGTCTCCTGCGATTCCCGCATGGTGCGGGGATTGACGGATCGTAGCGACTCTCGGACTTTCACAGGCCCTTCAGGGGGCCATGGAGACAGAACGTGAAGAACTTCTTGAAGATCGTGTTCGCTCTCGTGTTCGCGCTCGTGCTCATGGGCCAGACCAACGTGGTCGAAGCCCAGGAGATCACGGTGATGCCGAACGAGTGCAACGTCGACGGCGTGGCCACCTCCCTCGAGGCGGCCTGTCGCGCGCACAGCGCGGCGACCGGCGGCGGCTCGGGCGGAGGCTCGGGCGACACGGACGACGACGAGGATCGCACCCGGTACCGAGTGGCCATGCGCTGCTACGAGTACGCGGTCGGCGACGAGCCGCGCACCATCCGTCACAACGGACGTCACGGCTGGAACGCCGAGTGCGAGTGCCTTCTGCCGAACCACGTCCTCGACCTGCTCGACGCTGACGTCGAGCTCACCGAGGACGACGGCGTGACCACCCGTACGCAGATCTACCAGTTCATGTGCATCGACCCGCGTCGCGTGGCACTCGGCCACGGCATGAACCAGGACGAGCTCGACGAGATGAGCGAGCAGATCGCAGACCTCGTTGCGCGCGTCGTGCGACTCGAGCACGCGTGCGGCCCCGACGGCATGACCGCAGATCACCCCACGCTTCCGGACAGCCCGGAGTGGGACGAGCTCTGCGGCCGCGTCGCGCTCATCCCGGGCATGGCGCAGAGCCTGCGCGACCTGGGCGCAACGGTTCAGAGGCTCGAGGCCGACCTCATCGCACTTCGGGTGCGCGAGGACGGTCGGTGGGCTGCGGACTGCGGGCGCACCGACGCCGAGTGGGCAGCCTTGACCGAGGCAGAGCGCCTCGCGCTCATCCGAGG
>CAYGDS010000096.1:0-4418 GCA_964348595.1 uncultured Gammaproteobacteria bacterium
CGTCTTGACGATGTAACGGCCTCCGTCACGACGAAACTCGAATCGTTTCAATTCTCACAAGCAGGCGAGGAGTTACGCGACTTCACGTGGAACGATTTGGCTGACTGGTATCTCGAAATCGCCAAGGTCGAGGGAGGCAAGTCCGAAATCCTGAAAACACTTTTAAGCTCCATCCTTCGTCTGTGGCATCCGTTCATGCCGTTCGTGACGGAACATGTCTGGGAACTTGCCGGCATGGAAGGGCACTTGATCGTCGCCGAGTGGCCCACCTCACGCCCCGCCCTCGATATCAGGGTGAGGTCGCAGGAGAGGGGTTGGGGTGAGGTGCTAAACAGGCTCGTACAGTTCGTCATGCCCGCAACCGCCGGCGGAGCAGGAGCGAGAGGAGAGTCGTTCGAAAAACTTCGTGTGCTCGTCACGGACATGCGTCGCTTGCGCGCCGAGCAAGGAGTCGAGGCCGCGAAGAAAATCACGTTTACCGTCGTAGCGGATAAAAAGATGGCTAACCTTTTCCGTGAGAATATCGAATGGATGAAGCGACTCGCGAACGCGTCGTCCATCGACCTCGTCGATGCGATGCCTTCTTCTTACGTCGTCACGACCTCTGGTGCCTCGACCATTGGTATCGACAAGGCAGGCGCGGTTGACCTTGAAGCTGAGCGCGCGCGTCTCGAAAAAGAATTGAAGGAGTTGGAGTCTTACATCGCCATGACGGAAGCGAAACTCGCGAACACCGAGTTCACCAAGAAGGCACCCGAGCAAGTCGTGCGCACGATGGCGGAGAAGTTGGATGAGGCGAAAGAGAAGGTTAAAGCGATTTCGTCGCAACTTTAATGCTATGCCCAAAGCCGGCACCTTGGTGGAAAAAGTAGAAATACGACTGGACACATCTTTGGCGAGAGAGTTGTCCAAGTTGAATGGACCAGAGGAGATGCGGCAGATTCGGGATATCGCCAAACGAGTGCGCATTTTTCGTATTACGTATTGGTCGAACGGCTACAAAGTGAAGGGCTTTATGGCTGAGCCCCGTCACCTGAAGGCGAAGCTGCCCTGCATCATCTGGAATCGTGGTGGATCAGGTGAGTTTGGCGCAATAAAAATCGGCCCCGCATTCCGCAAACTTGGGACAATGGCCGATTGGGGTTACGTCGTAATCGCTTCACAGTACTCAGGGAACGGTGGCAGTGAAGGGAAGGAAGACTGGGGACGTGCCAAAACAATGGCGGATGTTTTAAACCTTAAATTCATCCTGGACAAGACCCCGCACGCCGACACAAAGCGCATCGGCATGTATGGTGCGAGTCGGGGTGGCGTGATGACCTATAGGGCGCTCACGATGGTGAAATGGATCAAGGCAGCCGTGACCGTCGCCGGTTCGACGGATGCAAGACGCATGGTGAAGTATCGTCCAGACATGGCAAAGATATACAAATTGTATGGGGTCACCAAGAAAGATCTCACGCTCATCTCGGCGGTCGACTGGCCTGAGAAATTCTGCAAGAAAACGCCGCTTTTGTTGATTCATGGAACCGCGGATTGGCGCGTCCCATATCTCGATGCTTTGGATCTTTCGAGGAAGTTATTCGAGAACAAAGTTCCTCACCGCCTTACATCATTTGAAGGAGCAGATCATTCGATTTCTGAATATTCTAACGAACGCAATCACCTCATTCGCGCATGGTTCGATCGATACGTGCGTGACGGCGCGAAACTTCCCAATTTGAAATTGCATGGTGGGTAATTGTTATTTTTCTTCAAATTCGCTAATCTACGGACAATATGTCAGGCGTATCAACCGACCAAAAAATGATCGACTGGATCCTCGATCACGGGGTTGAACGCGTATACCCATCGCGGGAAGCTCTGCGTGCGAAGCTTCTCAAGGGTGAGCGCATGCGCTTGTATCTCGGCATCGATCCGACGGGGCCGTCGCTTCACCTTGGACACGCGGTCACCATCCAAAAACTTGCGGAACTCCAACAGCTCGGTCACGAGATCATCCTGCTCATCGGAGACTTCACCGCGATGATCGGCGACCCAACGGACAAATCCGCCGTGCGTAAAACACTCACACGTAAGGAGGTGCTCGCGAACTGCAAGCGATACAAGCAGCAAGCTTCGCAGATCCTGCGCTTCACTGGTCCGAATCCGGCCAAGCTCAAATTCAACAGCAAATGGCTCGCGAAGATGTCATTCGCGGACGTTGTCGAACTCGCATCGCATTTCACCGTGCAACAAATGATCGAACGCGACATGTTCGAAACACGGATCGCGGAAGGGAAGCCGGTGCATCTCCATGAATTTCTCTATCCTCTGATGCAGGGCTACGACTCGGTGGCGATGGACGTCGATCTCGAGATCGGAGGCAACGATCAAACATTCAACATGCTCGCGGGGCGTGATTTGCAGCGCATCCTCAAACAAAAAGAGAAATTCGTGATCACCACAAAACTGCTCGCGGATCCATCCGGCAAAAAGATGGGGAAGACCGAGGGCAACATGATCGCGTTCACCGACGAGCCGGAGGATGCGTACGGAAAAGTGATGAGCTGGTCAGATCCGATGATCGTGCCGGGCTTTGAGATTTGCACGCAGGCGCTGCCTGATGAGGTCAAAAAGATTCGCGAGGCGATCATGTCCGGGAAGAACCCTATGTCATTCAAGCGCGAGCTCGCGAAACGTATCACGGGCTGGATGTTCGGCGAGGAGGCCGCCGAGATGGCCGAGGTCAACTTTTCCAAGGTCCATCAGGAGCATGAAAAGCCGGAAGTCATTCCTGAATTCAAGATTGCGGGGCATATCACCATCGTCGACGCCTTGTGGCTGTCAGGTTTGGTGCCCTCGAAATCCGAAGCGCGACGCCAAGTCGAGCAGGGAGGCGTGCGTGTCGACGATAAAGTCGTTTCGGACCCGACGCTTATCGTCAAAGACGGTTCCGTTATCCAAAAGGGGAAGAGGTACTTCGTAAAGATTGTATGAGCTCGGTCTGGACGCATTGGACGAGAGAGATCGCAAAAAGATTATCAGAAGTGACGGGTGTTGATGTCTCGCCGGATGAGATTGTCGTACCACCGGATCGTGCACTAGGTGATTTTGCCTGGGGCGCATTTCGTCTCGCCAAGGTACGAAAAACGAGTCCGGCAACGCTCGCCAAGGAGATTGCAGAAAAGATTTCCGTCGACCGCACGGACTGGTCTTCGGTTGCGGCGGCGGGGCCGTATGTCAATTTCACGTTAATCGTCGGAGACGCAGTGAACCGAGTGGTGAGGGAGATTGAGCTGAGCGGAACGCGGAACGCGGAACGCGGAACGTCAGAGCATCAGCTCGTGCTGGAATACGCCCAACCGAACACACACAAAGAAATCCACGTCGGGCATTTGCGTAATCTTGCGCTTGGTCTTGCGCTCGACCGCATCTTAACGCACGCCGGTTGGCACGTTGTACCCGTGAGCTATCACGGCGATGTTGGGGCGCATGTGGCGAAGTGTCTTTGGTACATCAACAAAGTCGAAAGTCGAAAGTCGAAAGTCGAAAGTCAAAATCTTGCACCTTCTACGCTACACTTCACGAAGGATGAAAGGACAGGGGCGTTCCTCGGGCAGATGTACGCTGAAGCAAGCAAGGAGCTCGAAGCTCATCCCGAGTATAAGGATGAAGTGTCCGTTGTTCAGCAAAAGTTAGAGGCGCATGATCCAGAGTGGGACAAGCTATGGCAGGAAACACGACGCTGGTCATTGGACGAGATGGCGAATATTTTTGATACGTTGCAGGTTCGCATTGAACGACAATATCTCGAATCGGAAGTCGTGGAGCGCGGCCAGCAAATGGTCGACGAACTGATTGAAAAGGGGATCGCGAAGGAATCACAGGGCGCAATCATTATCGATCTAGAAGAGAAAAAATTGGGTGTATTCCTCGTGCGCAAGTCTGATGGCACATCGCTCTATGCGACGAAAGACCTCGCGCTCGCAGAATTGAAACTCAAGGAGTATCCGAAAACTTCGCGAAGTCTCATTCTTGTCGACAACCGACAGTCACTCTACTTCAAGCAATTGTTCACGACGCTAGAGATGATGAACATCAAGCCCGTCCCAGCATTCATCGGGTACGAATTTGTGACGCTCAAATCGGGCGCCATGTCCTCCCGAGAGGGGAACATCGTCACCTTCGAATCGTTTTTCGACGAAGTGATGGCGTATGCGCGTAAGGAAATTCTGTCACGACACGAGGATTGGGTGGTCGGGCAAGTCGAACACACCGCCTGGGCTATCGCCATGGGCGGAATCAAGTTTGGCATGCTGAAGCAGGATTCGGATAAGATTTTTACGTTCGAGCTTGAGCAAGCTCTCGCATTCGATGGAGCCACGGGACCGTACTGTCAGTACGCGGCGACGCGCCTCGGATCCATCATTCGCAAA
>CAYGDS010000097.1:0-4404 GCA_964348595.1 uncultured Gammaproteobacteria bacterium
GATCTACGTTGTCCCGGATACAAAAAAGAAGACGATCAGCGAACTCAAGAAGCTCTTGAAGAGCGCGGAAGATGTCTATCTGGCGACGGACGAAGACCGCGAAGGCGAAAGCATCAGTTGGCATCTGATGCAGATCTTGAAGCCAACCGTGCCCGTCCGTCGCATGGTGTTTCACGAAATCACACAACAAGCTATTCAAGGAGCCCTTGAGCATCCACGTGATATTGACGAACGTCTCGTGCGCGCACAGGAAACGCGGCGCATCCTCGATCGCCTCGTCGGATATTCGGTCTCCCCTGTTCTATGGAAAAAGATCGCGTACGGTCTTTCCGCAGGCCGAGTGCAAAGCTCGGCGCTGAAGGCCGTCGTGGATCGAGAACGACAGCGCTTTGTATTCAAAAAGGCATCGTACTGGGATGTTGAGGCGGATCTCACCAAGGATTTGAGTTTTCAAGCGAAGCTCGTATCGACCGGAGGCAAGCGCATTGCCTCTGGCAAGGATTTTGATGAACATACGGGCGCACTGAAGACACAAAGCGATGTGATGTTGCTCGACGAGACACGCGCACGTGCCATTGCAGATGAAGTTCAGAAGGCTCCATGGCGCGTGTCAGATGTTGTCGAGAAGCCCATGTCACGCAAAGCGCCGGCTCCGTTCACAACGTCGACGCTGCAGCAAGAATCGAACCGCAAACTGGGTTTGTCAGCCCGCGACACCATGCGAGCCGCACAAACATTGTACGAAAAGGGTCACATCACCTACATGCGTACGGATTCCGTGTCGCTTTCAGAAGACGCGGTGAAAGGTATCCGCACCTCAGTTGCAAAACGGTTTGGCGATGAATATCTCACCGAAGAGCCAAAACGGTTCGCGACGACGTCCAAGGGTGCGCAAGAAGCACATGAGGCGATTCGTCCGAGCCTCGCATTTGAGGCGCCAGATGCGCTTGGTCTCAAAGGAGCCGAGCGAGATGTCTACGAATTGATTTGGATGCGCACGCTCGCCTGCCAAATGCGTGATAGCAAACAGGCGCAGACGACGATCGTCCTCGAAGCAGCGTCGCACACGTTCCAAGCGACGGGCATGCAAATCCTGTTCCCAGGATTTCTACGTGCGTATGTCGAAGGCGCGGAGGATGTCGAGCAAGCGCTCGAGGAGAAGGAGCGACCGCTTCCCGCCCTCAAAAAGGACGATGTTCCGACATGTAGCGAAACTCGTCCCCTGTCGCACGAGACGAAGCCCCCTTCCCGATTTACGGAAGCGTCCCTTGTCCAATACATGGAAAAGGAAGGCATTGGGCGTCCGAGCACGTACGCGTCCACGATTAGCACGATCATAGATCGTGGATATGTTCGCAAATCCGGTAATGCGCTCATCCCAACGTTCACCGGCTTTGCCGTCACGCAATTGCTGGAACGACACTTCGCCGAGTTGGTGAACGTGAAGTTCACATCAAAGATGGAAGAGTCACTCGATCGCATCGCCGAGGGTCAGGAGGAGTGGCTTCCCTATCTCCGGTCATTTTATAAAGGTGAGAAAGGTCTTGAGACACAGATTGCACATGAATTGGGAGCGATCGACCCTGAGAAAGCCAAAACCATCGATTTGCCTGGCTTGGAAAACTATGTGATTAAGGTTGGAAAATTTGGACCATACGTCGAATCACGTTTGCCCCAGACAGGCGCCCAGGTCCGTACATCGGTAACGGATGACCTCGCGCCAGGTGATGTGACGCAAGAAGCTCTTGAAGCGTTGCTCAAGAAATCTCAACAAGGGCCGACAAGCCTCGGCGTCGATCCTGTATCCAGTGAATCTGTCTTTTTACGCACGGGTGCCTACGGTCCGTATCTCCAGCTTGGACAAGATCCGGAAGATCCAAAGTCAAAAATAAAACCGAAGCGTGTCAGCGTGCCGAAGCACGTGCCATTGGATACGTTGGATTTGACGAAGGCTCTCTCGATTCTGGCCTTACCGCGCACGCTTGGAGCACATCCGGAAAGCGGAAAGGACGTGAAGGCCGGCGTCGGACGCTTTGGGCCGTATATCGTTCACGATGGCGACTTCCGTTCGCTCAAAAAGGATGATGATGTGCTTACAGTCGGACTTGAACGCGCGCTCGAACTGCTCGCGCAACCAAAGATGGGACGCGGCGGTCGTGCCGCAGGGAAAGTTATTGGAACACATCCGGACGATGGGAAACCGATTACAGCCCACACCGGTCGGTATGGCGCCTATGTGAAGCATGGCCGTACGAATGCCACGCTTCCTGAGGGAACCAAGCTCGAAGAAGTCACCCTCGAGCAAGCGATCGAGCTTCTTGCCGCTCGAAAGACGAAAACACGAAAAAAGCGTTCGTAGGGACCTGCGCTACTTTTGAAATGTGACGGCCTTCACGTCATCTTCGATTTTCTTGCGAAAAAATCCCGCGATGCGCCCGAAGATGCCCGGCTTCTTTGGTGCGGCCGGAGCGCTTGGTAAACCTCCCAATGGGCTACCCGTTGCCCGAGTACGATCAGAAGCCGCCTCCCGCGCATAGGGCATGCTACTCGACGTGAGCCCCGTTGTGTAACTCATATCGAGATCCTCCGATGTAAGTCCTTCGCCCTCAGCTGGCGCCGCCTCCGGCGTCACATGCGTGAGTGCCTTGGTGTATGCCTCCACGAGCTGATCGCGTTTCTGTTGCTCCGCCGTGACACCCTCAGCAAGCGTACGACTGAGCGCGTCCTTGGCGTCGCGAGACGCGATCAGAGCGTCAATCTGCTTCTGCATAGCCGCATCGGCTCCGAGATGTTCAATGTCACGGTTAATCGAATAGAGCTCGACTTGGTTTTGCGCATGCTTCAGGGACAACTCTGATACGGCCACGTCGGAAACCAGTGCTTCGAAATACTTTTGCTGGATGGGTGCCCAGGGTTTTGGGTACTTCTGCTGCTCTTCCATCAAGTGTCGCGACGTCTTCTCATATTCCCCTTTCGCTTGATTAAACTTCTCGCCTTCTTCGGCAATCATGGATTCCCAGTCGAGACCAAGAATATCTTCGGTCTTCCCCGCTTCCGTCATCTCGAGATCTTCGCGTCCCTTGCGACCCGCAGGGACTTCGACGGCTTGAGCTGCTTTCGCTTCAGGGGTAACGGTCGGAGCGGTCACAGTTTCGACAACTGGCGCAGGTCGCGTCTCCGGTGTTACCACAGCCGTGCGCTCGATAACCATTTCCTCACCAGCCGACGGTAGTTCCGTCAGCTCTATTGGTTTAACCTCTGGTTTCTCCGCCGCGGATGGCACATTGTCGGCCCCCATCGATCTTTTGAGATCCGCCTCGAACGACTTCATCGCGTCATCGACACTCGTCTTGGACTCCTGCGCGAGAGATTGAAGGGCCGTAGTCTCTGTCATCTCGAATTTCATCGCATCGGCATCAGTTGTCGACAACGTATCAAACTCTGCAAAGGCTACCTTCGCTTCCGTGCTTGCCATCTCCATCGCCTGTGCGGTCGTGAGGGTTCCTTCCATCTTAGCCCCTTCCACACCATCTTCCGGAGTCTTCTGGACTTCCAGGGGCTTCTTCATGACCTCCTGGGATGTCGTCGCTGTAGCATTCATAACGCACAGATCGTATCACGCGGCTTTTCAAGGCACAAAGCCCGTGCTAGAACGTTTCTATGGTCACAAGCTCCCCTTCTCCGCAATCGGTCGAAGCGCTCATGGCGCTTGTTTTGTCGTATGACCAAAAAACACAGCCTGAGCAGATTCGAGAGGCCTACGAATTCGCGAAAGCAGCTCATGAAGGGCAAAAACGTGCGACCGGAGAACCCTATATCACGCACCCCCTTGCGACGGCCTTCACGCTCGCTGAAATGCGACTACCCGCTCCCATTGTTATCGCCGGAATCTTGCACGACGTGCCCGAGGATACGACTCGTACAATAGACGAAATTCGCACACAATTCGGCGAGGAAATCGCCGTGATGGTCTCGGGCATCACCAAACTTGGGAAGATTAAATACCGAGGCATGGAGCGATACGTGGAAAATCTTCGCAAAATGTTTCTCGCCATGGCGGCCGACGTGCGCGTCGTGTTCATCAAGTTCGCGGATCGTTTGCATAACCTGGAAACGCTCTCTGCGATCCCTCCGAAAAAACAGTATCGCATTGCGCTTGAGTCGCTCGAGATCTTCGCGCCCATCGCCAATCGGCTTGGAATGGGTGAGATCAAAGGACGTATTGAGGATGCCGCCTTTCAATACGTCTACCCGAAGGAGTACGCGTGGGTGAAGGATCTTTCCAAAACAGGACGAGAGGGCAAGGAGGAGTACTTGCGCAATGTCATCCATCAAACGAAGGAAATGCTTTCACGAGCAAGCATTCAAGATGTGCAAGTGCATGGCCGCGCAAAACATTTGTAC
>CAYGDS010000098.1:0-4255 GCA_964348595.1 uncultured Gammaproteobacteria bacterium
CTCCAGCGCATCGACGCGCCCTCCATCGAGGAGCTCTACGAGCTCTCGACCGGACGCGCGACGCGCCCCTCGACCAGGCCGCGCCTGGTCGTCGGCAGCAGCTAGCCACCGCCCCCTCTCTACCCTCCGACGCACGTCGGAGGGTCTTTCATATCTGGAAAAATATCTCAATAGAAAATCCCCCGTCGAGCTCAGCTCGATCGGGGGATTTATTGAGTAGGATTAGGGACAGGTTCCGCGCACGCGCGGGTCCCACTGGATGATGGGACGCGCTCCGCTGCTTGGGGCGAGCGGATCGGTACACATCGCCGTCATCGCGCGGAGGTCGAGACCTCCGTACGAAAGTTCGGCGAAGGCCGCGGGCGAGGTCCAGCCGGTCCAGTCGTTCCATGCGGGACTCCTGGTGTAGCACCAAAGTGTGATCGAGCTGTAGCCATCGACCAAGGAGGCCGAATGTACGAGCTCGCCACCGCGCGGTGACATGGTCGGTTCAGGACCGAGCCAGAGGCGGATCTCCCAGCCGTCCTGACAGGGGTTCGCCCTGACGAAGTCGGATGAGAGACGGATGCGGATGCGGGTCGGGTCGCTCGACGGGACGGGTATACCGCTGTCGGGAGGACCTGCATCGAACGGTCCTGCGTCAGGAGGAGCGCATGCGCCTTCGTCGACGGTACCGTCGCAGTCGTCGTCGGCCCAGTTGCAGACTTCGGGCGATGGGTCCCGCCCGGAACTTGCGTTCCAGTTGCCGACGAGACAGGTGTAGGTCACCGGTCCGCACACGTTCACGTCTGATCGCACGAGCACTCCGTCATCCGGAATGCCGTCACAATCGTTGTCGCGATTGTCGCAGAGCTCCGGAGCGCCATAGAACGTCGACGGATCCGCGGGACTACAGTCATCGCGATCCGACACACCGTCGCCGTCACGGTCGACGGGAGACGGTTCAGACACACCCGCGTCGAGCTCAGTACGACCGGCATCGGCGGACATCCAGGGCAAGTCATTGCCGGAATCGAGCACAGCTCGACTCGCGTCAGGATCCTCGACCCCACCGCCACCGGTCCGACCGGCACCGTCGCAACTTGTGCCCGTGCAAGACGGAACGCGGCATAGGAGCGAGAGATCGGATGTGATGACGGTGCCTCGCAGCCTCGTGACGGCATCCATGACCTCGGGCTCGAGGATCTGGATGCGTGCTGCGCTATATCCCATGGCGATGAACGTTTCCCAGTTGAAGATGGGCAAGCGTTCACTCCAAGTGACCACGGAGACTTCCGTGGAATTCCGCGCGCGCACGAGCGAGCCAGGACTCATTCGTCGGTACCCACGGTCGACGTAGCGCGCGAGCGTTGATGCGCGAGCGCTTGCGGGTTGCCGCGTCACGTCGCGATCTGTGAGCCCCCAGGACAGAAATGCTTCCCAGGTGATGAAGGCATAACGCGAGCGACTCGTATCGTGCAGCTCATAGACGGCGCTGTCACCGTCGAAGCGCACGAAGTTCGCGAGGGAAATCCCCTCGTAGAAAGGCGTCGTCCATTCGAACAGGCGATAGCAGCCGATCTCGGCGCGAGACACCATGATCGCTCGACGATCGAGCCGCTCGAGAACACGCACCGTCGAATCGACGCGGACGATGGTGTCGTCGCCGAGCACGAGATATGACTCGCTCGTGTTGTCGCGATTCACGAGGAACGAACCAGGTGGGTGCCAACGCACATCACCATTCGCGAGGCGAAGCCTTGCGAGGAAGTCGACGGGGTCGGCGAAATACCTGCGCCCGTCTCCACTCACATCGTAGCCGCGAAACGGCGAGCTCGGGTGCGTGCGCTCGGCATCGGCCCAAGACTGCAGACGAATCCCCAAATGGAGATGTTTGTCTCCGTCGCCGTTCAGATCCTGATGCTCGACGTAGCCGATCACCTGGGAAGGCAAAACGACGACACCCGTGCGCAACCCGGTACCGACTCCCCCTCCTCCCCGCCCGCTCGTCGGGCGCAGATGCCCGTAGATGGACAGGAAACGGGAAATCGTCACCGTCTCATTTAGCCCGTTCACGACCTGGACCGGGCGCGTGAGCGTGTGTTCGACGACTGCGGCCAAGGTGCCGTAGCCATCGGCAGGTCGGTAAACCCGGATGATTCCGCAGGCGATCGGGTAGATCGCCGTTCCTTCGGAATAGACGACGTCGGTGCCGAGATGCTCCCCGGTCCCGCCGGGCGCGTAGAAGACGCGCCCGGCATAGATGTTCCGGAAGTCCGCCTCGGTCGTCGGGTAGCGCATGCTGCCACCGCAATCGAACTCGACGAGCGCGTGTTCGGTGCCCTCGAAGGAGTCCGAAGGAGGCAACTCAGCACATCCGGCGAAGAATCCACCGAAGGAAATGATGGAGAACACGAACAGGAGCTGCGTAACGAGCGTGCGATGCATGACGGCTGTCTCACTTGTGAAGGAACCACTGATCCGAACAGAGGACTATTCTTCCGCCCGCGCGAGCTCACGTGTTTGCTCGGCGCGGAAGGAAGAGCCTCGGGCCTAGCCGCAATTCACGCAGTCGTCGCTTTTCATTTCATCCACAAAGTTTTCGAGTTTGATCAATTCGCGATTTGGTACGTTGAAGTTATCCAGCTCCCATCGGGTGCACGCATCCGACGTGACGTCCGTCGTGCACTTGAAGCCGATGTTTTGCAGCGTCTCCAGGAGTTCTTGGCTCGGGTCGGTATTGAGTTGAAGGGTTGATCCGAGGTCGTAGGTTCCATCATCTGGGAGGCGCCCGCATTGGTAGCCCGTAAAGAATTGGCCAAGAAAATTGAGATGGTCATACGGCACGGCGCTCGCAAACACGAGGGAGCCGATGTCGGTCATGCGAGGCTCCTGTCGGCAGATCGCATCATCTTTTGCGATGGGATATGTAAACTGAAACGTTGCTTGTCGGTCTTCGTTAGTCGCGGATGACGATTGGGTGAGGCATCCCCCGCCGACGAAGGTGAGAAACCCGAGCAAGGTAAGTGCGTAGCGTGTTGTGTATGTCATATATTTTTTAGTGAAAGCACTTCTATACTCCGTTCCATGAAACGTGGTGTGTTGTCAAGGGGATAACATGCGTAGTTATCCACAGTTGTATTGGCCTAAGGCAAGGCCTTCCACTCTGTCGGTCGCCCTTGACAAATCTTGTATTTTTTGATAAGCGATACGTACCTTGATAGGATAGTGATGAAAGCTGGTAATGGTTACCGGCGTTTCACGCTCCTTCCAACTGAAGAGGAGAGATAGCCATGGAGAAGTCGACGCGATTCGTCTTCGCGGCTGCCTTCGTGGCAGCCTTCCTCGGGGCCTGCGGCCCTGGTACCGGCGGGACCGACAGCGGCCCCATGCCCATGACCGACACCGGGACCCCTCCCGACGTCGACGCGGGCCCCATCCCCCCGCCCGACGGCGGCGTGGATACCGGTGACGACAGCGGCACCACGGGCCTCGTGTGCATGTACGACATGCTCGGCCCCAGCTGCACGGCCTGCGAGTGCGACATGAGCCACATGACCGACATGTGCGCGGTCTACCCCGACCTGTGCGAGGCTCCCGCTGGGATGAACTCGTGCTCGATCGACGGCACCAACCGCTGCGGGTACAATCTGCCCGCTGAGGTGATGCCCTACAGCATGAGCGACTTCGCATGCGCTGAGCGCATCAACTACGACACGTGGGTGTCGGACTCCGGGCTCGGTCGCACGGCGACCAGCATGCGCAACGGTCAGCTCGAGGGCAACTTCGACTTCGCGTACGACCACCCGCAGTTGAGTGGGTTCGGCGCAACGACCGGGATCCAGTGGACTTGCGGCAACATGGGTCGCTGCTGGTTCAACTGGACCAACCCCTCGAGCACGCATCCGCGCTGCTGGGTGCGGTTCTGGAGCGACGGATCCTACACGACGCCCGGTTGTGCCACGGCCACGGTCGATTGCTTCCCCTCGGGGACCTCGATCGCGGACGCGGAAGCTGGCACCGGCATGGCGCGTTTCACTGCCGCCTGGGTCATGGACGGCATCTGATCGAGCTGAGCTCGACTAGTCGTCTCCTCATCAGCAAGAAACCCCTGAACTCTCGTTCAGGGGTATTTCATTTCCAAAACCCTCTACGACCTACCTAGTCACGTGTCCTCCTGTCTGAGGAGGACTTACAGAAGGAGGTAGGGCTACCTACTCTCCCCACTAAACTGCAGCTGGAGCGATCCCGGATACACGACCCAAGGACGTTTGGT